>NZ_LWFE01001238.1:0-4027 GCF_001635675.1 Oleiphilus sp. HI0061
AGCAGGTTATGTCAGAAGTATTTAATGTTGAGCCAAAGGTAAGGCATAACTTCTCAAGCGCGAAAAGGGCACGACGAACCTTTGCATATATTTGTGCATGTCACGATCGAATTCATGATTTGAGCGCAATTCGACACAATAGAATCGTAAGAAGTGATGCAAGATATGTATGCAAAAGCTGTAAGGAAAGCTTGAGAATTAAATAGGCCAAAGTGAATGAGGCCAGGCAGTTCTTATTTAAGAGGAGCTTGTCGTTAGCGAGCGATCTGACGCCAGTTAACGACAAGGCGACTAAAGAATTTACTTCTCTAGATATTGAAGCTTGTTAGGAACACCGTCCCACTCTTTAGCATCTGGAAGCGGGTCTTTTTGCTCGGTAATGCAGGGCCAAGTCTGACATAGCTCGGCGTTTAGCTCGATATACTGCGTCTGGTCGGCAGGCAATTCGTCCTCAGAAAAGATTGCATCAGCTGGGCATTCTGGCTCACAAAGTGCGCAATCGATACATTCGTCAGGATCGATTACCAGAAAGTTAGGGCCTTCATAGAAGCAGTCTACAGGACAAACTTCCACACAATCTGTGTACTTACACTTAACACAGTTATCGGTTACAACAAATGTCATATTGCTATTCCAGTGTTTGGTCTCATTAAAATTATGCGGTGTATTCTAATGTCAGATGTGACAGGGTTCAAGCTTAAACGCCTGTCATAGCGCAAATGTTACGATTATTGACTTAAAACACAAGTAAGTTAGCGCAAGAGACAAGGCATCATATAACTTAGTTGATCAATCTTCGTAGCTCATAAAGCTTATCCAATGCTTGCCTAGGGCTAAGCTCATCAGGGTCCAGGTTAGCAAATGCTTTCTCAATCAATGAAGGCTCTTGTGCAAACATATCACTTTGAAATGCATTTTGTTCTGAAATAGAGTCAGTAGCTTGTGTTGCAATATTGCTTGCAGTTATGGGCTCAGACGGCTCGCTTGTTTCCGTAGACTCCAAAGAACTTAGCTTTTCCTTCGCCTTCCCAATAACACTATCCGGAACACCTGCGAGCTGCGCGACCTGCAAACCGTAGCTTTGGCTTGCGGCGCCTTCAAGAACATTATGTAGAAAGATAATTCTATCTTCGTGCTCAGTAGCGCTCAGGTGAACGTTGACAACACTCTCGTGCTCTTCAGCAAGCTGCGTCATTTCGAAATAGTGAGTTGCGAACAAACTATAAGCTTGGATATTTTTAGCCAAATGCTCTGCACTAGACCATGCAAGCGACAAACCGTCGAAAGTGCTGGTACCTCTTCCTACTTCATCCATCAAGACCAGACTGTTTTCTGTAGCGTTATTCAAGATGTTCGCAGTCTCGGTCATCTCAACCATAAAAGTGGAGCGACCGCCTGCCGTATCGTCAGAACTTCCCATTCGTGTGAATATTTGGTCGATTTCACCTATTGAGGCTTTACCTGCTGGAACAAAACTTCCTGTACCTGCTAGCAATATAATCAGAGCAGCCTGGCGCATATAGGTAGACTTCCCCCCCATATTGGGCCCGGTAATCATAAGCATTTTTCGCTTTGGATCTAATATCAGATCGTTTGGCACAAAAGGCGCTGTACTGAGCTGTTCAACAATAAGGTGTCGGCCTTCTTCAATTAACAGGGTGTTACCCTGATTAAATTCCGGCCTATTGAGATTTAAAGTGTGAGCTCTTTCAGCAAAATTGCTAAGCACGTCGAGCTCAGAAAGCCCTTTTGCACACCTCTGAAGCGCGTCAATCGCCTCATTTAATTCATCAAGTAGGCTTTCGTAAAGGGCTTTCTCGCGCGATAAAGCGCGACTTTTACTGCTCAGCGCTTTATCCTCAAAAGCTTTCAGCTCTGGCGTTATAAAGCGCTCTGCATTTTTTAGCGTTTGACGCCTTATATATGCATCGGGCGCTTTATCTGACTGAGCTTTTGAAATCTCGATAAAGTAACCATGAACTCTATTGTAACCAACCTTCAAGGTCGAAAGCCCGGTTGCCTCCCGCTCCTGAGTCTCTAGATCGATTAAAAATTGACCGGCATTTTCACTGATATTGCGTAAGTCATCTAGCTCTGCGTCAAAACCATCTTTTATCACGCCGCCATCTCTAATAACGACGGGAGGGTTATCGATAATTGCTCGCTCTAATAACTCAGCTAAAGAGGGGTGTTCGGATATATCTTTAGCTACTTCACCAAGACTTGGGCAATCAACTGACCTTAAATCTGCCTGTATGGCGGGTAGTAGTATTAAAGTGTCTCTAAGTCGTGATAGGTCACGAGGGCGTGCAGATCTAAGCGCAATCCTGGCGAGTATACGCTGTACATCTCCGACTTGTTTTAAATTCGTTTGAATGGCGTCGTAGTTATAGGATTGCTCAAGTGAAGACACGCAATCTAGACGGGCATTCACAATTTCCCGGTCTCTTAAAGGGTGGTGGAGCCAGCGCCTAAGCAAGCGGCTACCCATTGCAGTTTTACAGGCATCCATTGCCCACGCCAAGGTGTGATTACTTTCGCCAGCAAGGTTGGTGTCAATTTCTAGGTTCTTGCGACTGGCTGCATCGAGTAGAATGTATTGACTACGCTCTTCTTTATTGATGGTGACAATATGAGGCAGCTCATTACGCTGAGTATCCTTTGCATACTGCAGCAGACAACCCGCCGCGCAGATAGCTAATTGCATCGAATCGATACCAAAGCCGCTTAAGTCTTTCGTTTTAAATTGAGTAGTCAATAAGCTTTTTGCGGAATCAAGATCATAAAGCCATGGAGCTTGGCGTCTAAGACCAGTTAAGTTCTCAAAAGCTCCTTCATATGGAAACTCTTCACTTATTAAAACTTCCGACGGTCTAATACGCTGCAACTCGCTTATTAGGTCGGGCAAGCCTCGAACTTGCGACACAGAAAAGCGTCCGCCACTCAGGTCTAGGTAGGCTAGACCAAAGGCTTCCTCATCACCAAAGGAAATTGAGCAGAGCAAATTGTCACGCCGCTCTTCTAGAAATGCCTCGTCAGTCAGCGTGCCGGGAGTGACAATTCTCATTACCTTACGCTCAACCGGCCCCTTGCTTGTTGCCGGGTCACCTGTTTGCTCGCAGACAGCAACCGACAAACCAGATCGAACAAGCTTTGCAATATAATTCTCAGCGGAGTGATAGGGGATACCCGCCATTGGAATAGGGTTGCCACCACTCTTACCGCGTGCCGTTAAAGTGATATCTAGCAATTGAGCCGCTTTTTTTGCGTCATCGTAGAACATCTCATAAAAATCGCCCATTCGATAAAAGACAAGCTCATTAGGGTGGTCCTTTTTAATGCGAAAATATTGCTGCATCATCGGAGTATGTTTAGATTCACTGTTTTTAGCTAACTCAGGACTTTTTGACATAATTCGGGAGAAGTTCTTTTTAATTGGTTGTATATGGACTTACCTAAAGCAAAGCATTAGACGCACAACTTGTTTTAACCTTAGAGGGGGTTCCAGCTGTAGCCGCGATATATAGATGCGACTTTATTGTCGACAGAATTCTAACAAATCACGTCTCTGTCTTACCAGAAAAAACGTAATCGAAAAATCATGTCAAACACTAGGTTTTATTCATTTTTAAGCTAACTCCGAATTATTTGTTCTTAGACATAAGCTAAAGAATCCCTCTTTTATTCTTCGTTAGATTAGCAGCAGGTACACCTAAATCATGTGTTTTTAGTTGTACGAAAAGCGACTCAGTTATCATATCTAAGCATACATGTGTGTTCCATTTATCATTTTCGTCTTTGGTGCACGTTAGTACTCTTGTTATAAAACACTTCTATTGTAAGATCACTTCGATATTTCAATAACCTTAAAATAAAAATGTAAATATTATTTATATCTGTTATTAATCAGATATTTATATCTCAGTGAAATCTAAAGCTCAGATAGCTGGAGCCCACTTAGGGTCGCGTCGAGTATCAAGATTTGTCTGTCTAATTATTACTAACGATAGATTAATCTGTTACATTT
>NZ_LWFE01001239.1:0-1523 GCF_001635675.1 Oleiphilus sp. HI0061
GTTATCCGGGTCGAATGTACGCAGGCTTTCTATCTCATCATCAAACAACTCGATACGAACGGGTTCTTCACTGCCCATAGGGTAAAGGTCAAAGATTGAGCCTCGTATTGCGTACTCGCCATGCTCATAAACGGTATTAACATTTCTGTAGCCAACTTCTTCAAGCATACGGCGGTACTTTTCAAGCTCAAATGTCTGCCCATTCTTTAAAGAAAAGGTGTGCGCGTTCAAAAAGCTTTTTGGTGGCAAACGATGCAATAGCGTATTAAGCGGGATGATAAGTAAGCCGCGCTTAGCAAGAGGAAGCTTGCTGAGAGTTTCCAAACGCTGAGAAATAATATCTTCATGGGGTGAGAATGTATCGTAGGGAAGTGTTTCCCAGTCAGGGAAAACATAAACCTCATGCTTGCCTTCGTTAAAGAATTTAAACGCGCTTTCCATTGCGTAGGCTTGTTGCGAATCTTTAGCGATATATAAACAAAAGCCTTCTATCTCATTAAGTAACTCGTAAAGTGTCGCCGCGCTAGCACCTTGAGGAATGGAGCCCCAGTATTTATGGTCAGCGGGCACTGAAGGAATAAGCGTTGACGAAATAGAAGAGACATTCATGCTAAGTTACTGTTCTCGAATTGGCGGCAGAAATAAGGGGCGAATAATAGCTTTGATCGAGGAATATTGCACCCCGATATAAGCCCTTAGCAAACGAGATACAAAAATCTTTGCTTTGGTTTAACGAAAGCGCTTTCTTTGTGGCATAATTCGCGCCGCTATTAATAGATAGCTGAACCATGACCCAGATCTTGAGGCAATACCTTGTTAGTTACCGCGAATATTACAATGCAGTTTGGCGCAAAGCCGTTATTTGAAAACGTTTCAGTTAAGTTTGGTGAGGGCAACCGCTATGGCCTAATTGGTGCCAATGGCTGCGGTAAGTCAACCTTTATGAAAATATTGGGCGGTGACTTAGAGCCTACCTCGGGGAATGTCTCTAAAGACCCTAATGAACGAATTGGTAAGCTAAAGCAGGACCAGTTCGCCTATGAAGAGTTTAGTGTTGTCGATACCGTTATCATGGGGCATGAAGAGCTTTGGTCAATCAAAGCGGAGCGTGATGCGATCTACGCCAAGCCTGAAATGAGTGAAGAAGACGGTATTCGCGCAGGCGAGCTTGAATCTGAATTCGCTGAAATGGACGGCTACAGTGCAGAATCTAGAGCGGGTGAATTACTGATTGGCGTTGGTATTCCGGTTGAGCAGCATTATGGCCCAATGAGCGAAGTTGCACCGGGTTGGAAACTTCGTGTCTTACTCGCGCAAGCACTTTTCTCTGAACCCGATATCATGCTGCTCGATGAGCCGACCAACAACCTGGATATTAATACCATTCGTTGGCTAGAAGGTGTTCTCAACGAGCGTAACTGTACGATGATCATCATCTCGCACGATAGACACTTCTTAAATAGTGTTTGTACGCATATGGCTGATCTCGACTACGGTGAATTACGTCTGTATCCGGGCAACTA
>NZ_LWFE01001240.1:0-4083 GCF_001635675.1 Oleiphilus sp. HI0061
TTGACGATCCTAGTTCTTTATTTAACTCTCAAGAAACGCGGGCAGTCTATATCGAGGACAATAAGCCTACAGATGATGGAGAACCAACAAAGTATCTGATACAGCAAGCCACAGAAGATGAGCTAATGATGAAAGTCTTGCCGCAACAAGTCGCAGGCCAGAGTGACTTTGCGTTATTAAGTGTGTATGACTCGCTCGTCGATATAATGCCTATCGGTGTGACGGATCAAGATTCAGACGGGATGCCGGGAATATTCGAGATGCTTTACGGCTTGGATGATAGTGACCCAAGCGATAAGTTCAAAGACTTGGATAAGGATAATTTAACAAATATCGAAGAGTATCTGTTAAATACTAAACCTGACAATTCGGACTCTAATGATAATGGGGTTTCAGATTTTCAGGAAGCGTATTTGAATTAAAGATGAAGGCTAAGGGTGATTATGTTCCGCTCTTAGCCTTATGGTAAGTAGCCGTTTTTGGCTTGCCTAGCTTAGTTGTTTGAAAGCGCGATATCTAATTAAAGTGATGCAGTGCAGAGCTCGGAATATCAGTGATAATACTATGAACGCCCATTGCTTTTAGGGTTTCCATTCTTTCAATACTATTCACCGTCCAACATGATACCTCAAGCCCATAAGATTTTGCGTTTCTCAATAAGGTTGGGCTAATCAACCTGTTGTTGATGACCAGTAGCTTGCAATCGAGCGATACAGCGGTCTTCAATGGCCTGCGATACCGGTATTCTGCGACATAGCCGGTGTCTATTTCTGGCGATAATCGGTTTATTTCATGTAGAATCCAGCGGCTGGCAGAAGTAACCGTTGCCTTATCATAAAGATTATTGCTGCGAAAAAAATCTTGTAATCGCTTTACAATTAGTTTCAATACATGCCGATGATCGTTCTTTACTTCAAATTGCCAGCTTCGAGTATTTGGTACGCTATCTACCACTTCTTGTAGGTGTGGAATGTAACAGGGAGAGTGCCAGCCTGGTGTATTATGTCGGGAATCAACTTTGCTTAGAAAAGAATAGGGATAATGAGCTATCTTGCCTTGCAGGTTGCTTGTGCGTGACAAATTTCGGTCGTGATAGACTACCAACTCTCCATCTGAAGATAATTGAATGTCTAACTCGAAATCCAAACAGCCATTTGATTGAGCATGAATAAAGCCCGTTACAGTGTTTTCCGGCGCTTCGTTCCGAGCACCTCTATGTCCGATAATTATCATTTATGACGTCCGTTCTAAAACTAAGTGCTATATATTACTAGCTTCGTGTTTCGCTTTGATGAACAGGGTGTGAGGTATATAAATCAAATCACTGACCTTTCTGATCAGGTGCTCTTCATAACGATCAATATCGCTATCAGCGTAAGCAATTTTCCACATCGCAAGAATTAAGCGATATTTTGAGTCGCTATCAAACTTTTTATTTATAAGGTCGGTATGTTCCCAAAGCGAGGTGGCAGAGCGAGATAGTTCGCGCGCTTCACGGATTAAAGCGTCAGTGTCACTGATTGAAAGCTGAAACGCAGATGCACAATGCTCTTGAAGTACCAGCCACTCAGACTCGGTTTGTTTATGGTCCGCATTAATAACCTCAATTAATAATGCGGTAGCAACTGTAGAAATGTCAGTTTCAGATAGTGCTTGGTCTTGATTTGATTGTGTTATTTTGGCAATTAAACGCTGAATCATTCTGGGTGGTCTCTGAGCAAGCCTTCTAAGGCTACTTGGTCAATAGCAAATTTTCTGATGCCTTCAGCTAGTTTTTCAGTTGCCATTGGAGATTGGTTCATATTCCAGCGAAAGCTTGCTTGATCAGTTACTAAACCTTGTGTCGAAGTCGAATTTGGTACAATCAGCTTTCGTTCGAGGCTACCATTGTCACAAGATAGTTGTTTCAGTAGTTCCGGGCTAATGGTAAGCCGGTCACAGCCAGCTAGTTGCTCAATTTCATCAGTATTTCTAAAGCTTGCACCCATTACAACAGTGCTAAAGCCGTGTTGTTTATAATAATTATAAATTTCTGAAACCGAAATGACGCCAGGGTCTTCATGCGGAAGATATTGGTCTTTGTCGGTGTTTGCTTTATACCAGTCAAGTATGCGACCTACGAAGGGTGAAATTAAGAAGGCGCCAGACTCTGCAGCTGCTTTAGCTTGCACAAAGTCAAACAATAAGGTTAAGTTGCAATTGATGCCTTCTTTCTCCAGCTGCTCAGCCGCTTTAATTCCTTCCCATGTGGAGGCTATCTTGATAAGAATTCTACTCTTACTAACGCCGCTATCCTCATAAAGTTGAATCAAGGACTTAGCTTTGGCTACTGTGGCAGGGGTATCAAAGGAAAGGCGAGCATCTACTTCAGTGGAAACTCTGCCTGGAACGACTTTTGATATTTCGGTACCAATTGATACTGCTAGGTGGTCGCATGCCAAAGAAAGCTGCTCTTGGTCACTCTTGCCCTGGCTAGATCCATAGTTAATTGCGTTGTCAATTAAGGGGCGGTATTGAGGGAGGGGGGCAGCCTTAAGTATTAATGATGGGTTAGTTGTTGCGTCTTGTGGCTGCCATTTTTTTATCGCGTCAATGTCACCTGTATCTGCGACTACGGTAGTGTACTGTCTTAACTGTTCTAATTTACTTGCCATTGATTTCTGATTTCCTTTTTGTATTCCATATCTATAAACGATAGCAGCTTTTTAGCTTAAGAATATGACAATCCCAATCATTTTTCAGGCACAAGAGAAAGCGCCTGTTCTAGCGTTTTAAGATCGGCTCCATCTTTGTATGCGTTTTCACTTAAATACCGGCGAAATTGTTTGCCACCGGATTGTCCATGAAAGAGGCCTAATAAATGGCGAGTAATGTAATGAAGCTTTTGACCCCCTTTAAGCTGTGTTTCAATGTAAGGCATCATGTCGTGAATAATGTCGTGACGGCTTTTACCATGGGGTTTTGCTCCAAACAATTGTTCGTCGACGCTAGAAAGTAACCATGGGTGCTGGTAGGCTTCGCGTCCAACCATTACTCCATCAACTAGCTTAAGGTGTTGCTTGCACGAATCGATAGACTTTATTCCGCCGTTAATAATGATTTCAAGGTCCTTAAATTCCTTTTTTAGGCGATAGACATATTCATACTTTAGAGGTGGGATTTCTCTGTTTTCTTTTGGACTTAAGCCATCAAGAATGGCGATACGCGCATGAACGATAAAAGTTTTACATCCGTCCTCAGCGATTTTCGATACGAAATCACGAACAAACTCATAGCTATCATGTTCATCTATTCCAATTCGATGCTTAACAGTGATCGGGATGTCTACAGTATTTTTCATCGCAGAAATACATTGCTTAACGAGGTCAGCGTGAGCCATTAAGCAAGCGCCAATCATGTTATTTTGCACTCTGTCGCTTGGGCAGCCAACGTTTAAATTGATCTCGTCATAGCCAAATTGAGCGGCAATTTCTGCGCATCGTGATAACTCGGACGGCTTACTCCCACCAAGCTGAAGTGCAATAGGGTGTTCTTCATTGTTATACCTGAGAAATCGATCAGCACCCCCATGGATAATTGCGCCAGTAGTCACCATTTCGGTATAAAGAAGGGTATGTTTTGAAAGTAGGCGTGCCATATAGCGATAGTGGCGATCAGTCCAATCCATCATCGGGGCGACTGAAAACTTGCGGCTAGGCTCAATAGCTGGTGAACTATTTTTCTGTGATGGCTCTGAGTTGTTAATCATAAGGGTCGAAAAGAAGAAATTTGGAATCTACGGTTAATTAAACCAAGTTTAACACACTCTAAGTCACTAATTTTTATTAGTTGTTTGATAAATCTTTAAAGAAATGTGTTCAATATCATGATTGTTGCTTTGATATACACGTATAATTATCGTCATTGCCTTAAGGGTTTGTATTCTTTCTTCTCAATAGTTCGATCATAGCCGCGCATCTAAAGGACTAAAATATTCATGCTCGCCCGCTCTTATAAAACTTTATCTGTCATATCTCTAAGTTTCATTTTAATTGCTTGTGGTAGGCAGGATGATTTGATAATTCCCGCCGAAGTTGAACCCGA
>NZ_LWFE01001241.1:0-1398 GCF_001635675.1 Oleiphilus sp. HI0061
CACGGTAAACCTGATCTACTTGCTCTTTCGAGTTACAAAAGACAATGCTGTGACGATATGTTTCGTTTCTTAGTAGCCAGCATAGTAGTTGGTATTTGTGAGCGTTATCGTCAGCAAAGATGATTTGCTGATCAATTGATGTGTGAGTATCGCTTGTTTGGTTTAGCTCATACACTTTTGGCTCATCTAGCAACTGGTCTGCCAGGCCTCGAAGTGCTTTATTGGCTAGTGTTGCTGAATAGAGCTGCGTTTGACGCCGTTGATGACAGTGTTCTGAAATAGATAGAATCTCATCGCTAAAGCCCATGTCGAGTAAGCGGTCTGCTTCATCAAGTATCAGGATGTCTACCGAAGAAAGGTCTAACAGGTCTCTGGCAAGCAATTCAGACAAACGCCCCGGTGTTGCCACGATAAAGTGTGGCGGGTTTTGAATGATTTCGGTCTGTTTGTGGATGTCAGTACCGCCACCGATATGACCCAACTTAAGTGCTGTAAAGCGAGCTAGCTGTTTTGCCTGCTTAAGCACTTGTTGGGCGAGTTCACGTGTAGGAACCAATACCAGGGCAAGTATGTCACCGCCTTCTTCATGCATTATTTGGTCGAAGGTAGGGAGTAGATAGGCAGCCGTTTTACCACTACCTGTCTCAGCGCTGACAAATAAGTCTTCGCCATCGAGCGCGTCAACCAGGGTTTTTTCCTGAACTTCAGTCGGTTCTTTAAAACCTGCTTCTTCTATTGCTTGAATTAAACTGTCTTCGAGTTCACTGAACACAAATATTACCCTCTTCGAATGTGAAGCGGATAATACCAAATTAGAGCAAGAGTTATTAGAAGAAAGGAGAGAAATCGAGAAGTATTAAAATAAACAAGTAGATACTTGATTCTATCTGATTGCGCGCTTTACTCTAGACTTCTTCCCAATACTAACAATCTAATGTTGAACAAATCATATATGAATACCAAGCTAATTCACCTTTTTTCCCTGGTTTTCCTTATTCTTTTGCTTATTTCTACCAGCCTTTTTGCACGACCCAAAATTGGTTTGGCTTTGGGAGGAGGTGGTGCCAAAGGCGGTGCTCATGTTGGTGTGCTTAAAGCCTTAGAGCGTGAGCAGATTCCTGTTGATTACATAGCGGGCACCAGTATTGGCTCGATCGTAGGTGGCCTATATGCCATGGGTTACAGCGCGGCAGAGATTGAGAAGAAGATGATGGCTACTACGTGGGAGGAAGGTTACTCAGACTCGATTCCTCGTCAAGATTTACCTTATCGCTTAAAGCAAAGAGACCAATTTAATGTACCCTTGGATATAGGGCTGCGTGATTACCAAATTACCTCGCCAAGTGGTTTGTTGTATGGTCAGCGTGCCGCGCAGCTATTACGTGAGACCTTTGGTAT
>NZ_LWFE01001242.1:0-1399 GCF_001635675.1 Oleiphilus sp. HI0061
CTTTTTAATAAGGCTATGCGCATTGGGAACTGTGATGCCTAGCTGCACGCTGGTGATTGCAGATAAGTCAGGTAAGTCATCGCCCACGTAACATATTTGGTCAAAGGAAATACCGAGTTCTTCGCTAATTTCACCTAGGGCAATTTTTTTGTCTTCTCTTCCTTGAAGGATGTTTTTAATGCCAAGGTCTTTTGCGCGCCTCGCCGTTAGTGCTGAGGTTCGACCTGTGATAATAGCGACTTCGATATCATGCTTCATTAGTGCTTTAATTCCTTGGCCATCAAGAATATTAAAGGCTTTTAGTTCGTCTCCTTGTGCAGAGAAATAAACACTGCCGCTAGTCATGACGCCGTCAACATCGAGTGCGACGAGTTTAATACTGGCTGCTTTATCTGCAATGTTTTTTGGAAGTGCGTTAAAAGTCATGTTGGTGGCCCTAAAGTCTTAGTTGTGAAGTTGAAGGTGTTGTAACTAGGCAAGTACAGTTTGTTCGTACAATACATAAAGGTAGCCACCATAGATAGCAAGTAATAGCGTGCCGGCTACCGGTCCAAGGCTGTTCTTCTTGGTTGCGTGCTTGATATAAACCATGGCAGCGAGCCCGAAGGTCAGGGCAAACATGAGAGCGTAGTCTCGGAATAGTGTCTCTTCACTAATCGGGATGCCACCCTGTGAGATTGGGTGAAGAAATGCAGGAATTGCTAGCACTGCTAATAGATTAAACAAGTTTGAGCCGATAATGTTTCCCAAGGCAAGGTCGTGATGGCCTTTAAGGGCGCTTGCAATGGAGGCTGCAAGTTCGGGTAGGCTGGTTCCAATGGCAACAATCGTTAAGCCGATGATGATTTTGCTCACGCCGAGCTCGGTAGCGATGCCAACTGCCCCCCAAACCAAAAGCTTTGAACTGGCGAGCAATAGAGCAATACTTATAGCTAGAAGAATGTAGGCTTTTTTTGCAGAGATGGATCTGCTGTCTTCTATTTCATCGATTTCTCCCGCGGGTGCGTTTTGAAGTTTGGCGAGAGCAATGAGTGAAATAAACAAAATTATAGATAGTGCAACACCGTCGAGTGCATCCAGCATGCCGTCACTGAGTAATAGGGTGGCCAAGAAAGTCGCGACCATGAGTACCGGGAACTCAACCTTCAGAATTGCCTTTTTAAGGGGGATGGCCGAGACCAGTGCTGTTGCGCCAAGTACTAGGGCAATGTTTGCGATATTCGAACCGATCGCATTTCCTACCGCAAGGTGACTTGCATTGTCTAGTGCTGCAGTACCTGAAACAATTAATTCGGGAGCTGAGGTGCCGAAGGCAACAACTGTTAAGCCGATCATCATCGGTGTCATGCCAAGGTTGAGCGCTGTAGCGACGGCGCCACTGACGAATCGGTCAGCACTC
>NZ_LWFE01001243.1:0-1739 GCF_001635675.1 Oleiphilus sp. HI0061
AAGCTCTGTATGGTTTTCTGGAATACTAAAAACAAAAGTAGGTAAATCTACCTTTCGGCTTTTAAATGGTAAGTGGTCGCCGGTATTGACTTGTTTGACGATGCGGCCGTCATTGACAAAATAAATCGATACACGGTCGTGATGAGGGTAATCTAATTTAACAAAATACTGTTGGTCGATATGAAAGCGCTGTTTGTGTAGCTTAAAGCGGAACCAGTAAGGCGCGTTCGTCTGCCCAAAGTGCTGAATGTGCTCGGTATTTTTTGTCCATTTATTTTTATCTATTGCTAGCACATCATTGATGCTTGCCGAAAAGGAACTGTCCAAGTAGTAATCTAGATAAGGTAGTGCATTAACTTCATCTACTATTTTGCTTACCTTAATTGTTTCGTACTGCGATGACGTGCTTTGTGCTAAGGATGGCTTAGAAATCGCGAGACTGACCCACAGCCCAATAGTGGCAATAAGCAAGATAAGCCATGCCATTTGAGAGCGTTCAGGAAGTAGGTCTATCTTTCTGTGAATGCTCATGCTCTGCTCAGAGTCCGATGTGCGTAGTTAGCTAGTGATTGGTGTGTAGTTGTTAGTATAGTGGATGTCTGAGAAATAGTTTCTAGAAAGCCATAAAAAACGCCGGATTTATAACAAATATGATAACCGGCGCAACTTGAATTTTGTCTAGTTTAGTTTTTAGGTCTGTCTATTGTTGCGAGTAAGGGCGAGGGTGCCTTGCGTTTTTAATAGCCCAGAATCTAAGCAAAGATGATAAGTAAGAGGCTATAATTACTAAAGTTGTTCAGATGGCATCCGATAAACTATAGCAACACCAAAGGGAAATCTTAGTGACTGCGCAACAAACAAACAATGCGGATACAAGCAAAACTGCATCTCTTGATAGCTTGTTAAATGATATCGATCAAAATAATGGCTTGGCCTCTGGTGATGACGCAGAGGAAAATAGCAGGCGCAAGACTCCCGATCGACGGCATACAAGCAAAAAACCTCGAGGAACTGTTGAGCGTCGTTTAGAAGACGACCGACGCCAAAAGAAAAGTATTGTTGATAACGCGCGAGAGCGTATTCTTGCACAAAAGGCCGAATTAAAACTGCAGCAACATAGGAAGAAGATATTACTTGCAGGCTGTGAGCCTGTAATGGGCTTGAACTATGATCACCTCGCAATGGACGATTACCCCGATAACACCTTGGTAGCCGAAGCTCGGAGAGATAGAGATTACTGGGTACTTATATGTGCTATTTTCGCGTCCTTGTTTGTATTTAGTTTGTTAGGTTTGCTTGATGCCTGGGTTGGTGGTGTTGGTTGTGGTATGGCTTTTCTATCTGCTTTTTTTGCATTCTCTCCTATGCGGAAGTTCTTTTTCTCTCGTCCACATTTACATGAGTTGCTAGCTAAAAGAAAGGTGATCGAATACGGAGCTTTACACCATATTCAGTACCTTGAAGGCACTGACGGGCTCGCATGGCGTTGCCAAAAATTGACAAAATTCAACCCGAACTTATCCAAGAGCCTCTTTAACGGTATATATCGTTACTCTAAAGATCGATCACTGCTAAACTATATGCAAAACAAAAAGACAATTCGTCTGTATTTGTTATTAATGGTTGAAGCTCAAAAGGCCTATAAACGCTTGGAAAAAGAATATCTAGAGAGCCATTTTAAGCATCTTGACCAAGGCTGGGATGACAGAATTGATGAGCTTGAAGCTAGCAAACTTGAA
>NZ_LWFE01001244.1:0-1532 GCF_001635675.1 Oleiphilus sp. HI0061
GCCACTCCAGAAGTCTGTTGGCAAAGTACCATCACTTTCAATAGCGAGCTTACCATCTTCAAATGAACGAACAGAATCATTGGTTTCTTTGTTGCTGCCGTAAAGCTGTGAGCCATCCCACCAGTGAGTATTGTGGTTACGGTAAGTCGCTGGCAAGTAAGCATCGTCTTCAACGCTACGATCCGGATCAGCAGTTGTACGTTGTACAGACATAACACCCGTACCTAAAGGGTCACCTGATGGTAGAGGCACTTCGATATCGTTATCGGTCGCATTAGGGCCGTGGCTCACCCAATCGTGAACCATGAATTGAATCCATGACGCCGCAATAAAGTTAACGCTGGTGGCGGGCTTAAATTGCTCACGCTTCATCAGCGAGTTACTGACTTCACGCGGGTTAGGGCTCAACAAGGTACCGTCTTCCGTTTCACCAAAGGCGGCTTGAAGCTCGACGTTTCGTCCAAAGCGCATATGGACAGAACCTTCTGACGGGTTCTCCAGAATATTACAGGTACCATCTTCTGTTCGAGCGGTGTGGCTTCGCTCATCACAGACAATACCTTCGTTTGCTAGTTCAAAGTCTTCTGTCGAGATCATATTGTTCTCGAGCAGCTCACCTCGTTCCAAGCCAATTATTAGTGCAGCGCCTGCTACACCGAGTGTGCCGTATTTGACCAGGGCCGGCCAGGTTACCCATACCGAGTTAATAATCATGTGTCGTCTCTCCGTCCATTATTTTTGTTTTCTTTGACAAAAAACCCTTTCCCTAAGCAGGTGCATATTGGGGGATACGCTCGACCCCTGCTTGAGGAAAAGAGGACAACTTTTGTCAAGTAACCGGCAGGGTAAGGANAGTGTTAAAACTTTAACACCCTCCTAAAGGATGGGGAGATACAAAAATCAAGGTACACTCGATCTCTTAAGCCTGTTTCAGCCTGAGTTCAAACGTTAATAGATAAATTACCGACAATTACAGCAAAAGTCATAAAACATGGCCTATTTCACACTTTGAATAGTGGTATTTCACAATATTTAAAAGCGCTATTGAGATCGAAAAGGACATAATGCAGTCTTAATTAGTAGACGCATGTATGCCATATAGAGTCAGAACAATAACAAGGAATCAGGACGAGCGGTGGCACTATGAATACTCATATCAAGCGAGATGATCTAATAGCACTATTGGATAAGGGGCTAGGCTACCCTCTTGTTCTCATGGTGGCACCACCCGGTTCCGGAAAGAGTGTTTTGCTGGATCAATGGGTAACTCGGCAAAAATCCATTCATACTGAATGTCAGACCTTGCAATTCCAGACCTCCCCAAAGCTTAATGAGGGCAACGCATTATTTGCGTTAATATTTGAGTCCCTGAAAAATATCGCGCCGCTATGGGATGCTTCATTTTTTAACCTTTTTAAAGATGACTCCGAAGTAAAGCCCGAGCAAATCATTGAGGTTTTCATTGAAGCCCTAACACAAATTGATCATCCATTAGCGATTGTCTTTGATGACTTTCACCACATAAAAGCCAG
>NZ_LWFE01001245.1:0-16715 GCF_001635675.1 Oleiphilus sp. HI0061
GGAAATATGATGTGACAAGGTTGAAGCAGGTATACCCAACTTTTTCTGTATGTCGCCCACTGTCATACCACTCTGCCCCGCCTGGATCAGAGTCCGAAAGATTTCAAGGCGAGTAACATTACCCAAAGCTTCTAATTGTTTTGCTGCATTTTCGATATCCATAATAGGGAGCTTATAGATAAACTGCCTCCACCACAACCATACTTCCAGAATATTGGAAATATAAAATAGAAACCTGACTAAGACTTAAATAGGTTTAGTCTCTAACCCGACCGCGAAGCGCCTTGGTTCGACTGTGTTTGGTCTTACTATCCATGCGCTTTCGCTGAGAGTTTCGACTAGGTTTCGTTGGCCGCCGGGTTTTATGAACAACCGTTGCTGCTTGAATTAAAGCCACTAAACGAGCCAGCGCATCTTCACGATTCTTCTCTTGGGTACGAAACTGCTGCGCCTTGATCACTAAGACGCCCTCTTTGTTGATACGGCTATCCTTAAGGCCTAGCAGCCGCTCTTTATAAAAATCCGAAAGCGAAGATGCTTTGATATCAAAGCGCAAGTGAATGGCAGACGAAACTTTATTCACATTCTGACCACCCGCACCTTGAGAACGAATAGCAGAGAGCTGAAGCTCTTCATCAGGAATAGTGACGTAGTCGTTAATCTTAAGCGGCATGAGAAAGGTATTTAATGCATTGAATATACCGCTAACAGTAACTTATAACTCACGGGGATGACAGGAAAAAACACAAGTCTCACGTTCAGCTTTCATTCAGCTTACTTGTTTCACAATGTACAGATATTAATAAACAAGCAGGAGTATGTATGAAAAGCATAAACAAAGCGGCAGTACTGATAGCGATCACAATGCTGATTTCCGGCTGCCATATCACAAGCCAGCAAGGTTCTTATATACTGGAGATCGAGACCACACCCTATAGAGAAAGTGATAGCAGTTGGGCAAGGGCAACTGAAATCATCTTACGTCACCACCAACTTTATTACTCTCAACAAGATTTATTAGACTATCAGTATGTATATTTAGATACAGAGAGCACACCGACTATCGATGACATCAGTTGGCTCTTATGGGATTTGGGAGGTTTAGATAGCTATGTTAGCGGAACATTAAGCCTGATTGAAATAAGGTCTCAACTACGTCAAGGCAGCCCTGTCATGCTTCAATACGGACCGTATTATAGCGGGCACTACCTTGTGATCTATGGTTATGACGACCACGACAGGGTTTATATCCATGAACCTGGCTACGGCACCCGAGTGATACATTATACGGATTTATATTACCAACGCTTTCATGGTAAGGGGCACTACTGGGAGTCGAGCTTACTGATCGAGCCTTAGCTGGCGGCACTTATCCAGTCTAATTGTGCTTCACGAACAAATGCCTTTATCCACACAGCCTGAAAAGGAGACTTTTTAGGATAAGGGCAACTAGAAATACCTAAACCGGCCTTTGCCTTCTCTATCGCATGCTGCCGAACTGATTCTGCTGAGTTTGTACGAGCCATGACCACCCTCAATGTAAATATTTACATTAAGTAAAGACGCTAAGCTTCTATTTTTCAACAAATTATTTAATATTTTAGGCAGGCATTTTTACTTGCCTGCCTCACCTATCGGCATAAAGGCTTTATCTCAAACGCCGACGCGAAAAAATTATTTAGACTCTGCTCGCCCAGTAAACTTGCGCTCTTCAACATTGATCTTAATACGGTCACCAGTAGAAATGTGCTCTGGCACTTGTACCGTTAAACCCGTCGTTAAGATTGCAGGTTTGGTACGCGCGGTAGCCGAGCCACCTTTTAAAGCTGGGTCAGTTTCTACAATTTCCAGCTCAACAGTACTAGGTAACTCCAGTGCAACCGGAGCCTCGTTTACCATCACAACCAGCAAGCCTTGCGCATCTTCGGCCATAAACAATAACTCATCAGCGATGCTTTCTTTATCCAGACTATATGAAGAGTAGTCTTCGCTATCCATAAAAACGTATTCATCACCATCAGCATATGAAAAAGTTACCGGGCGGCGGTCCAAATCTGCAAGTGACAGCATATCGGAGTCTTTGAAAGTTTCATCAATCTTATGGTTTGTCGCCACATTGTACATACGCATACGATACAAACTTCCGCCTGCACGGCCTTGTGGAACAGAGCGCTCGATATCGCGAACAATATAAGCTTCACCATTCATTTCAACGGCAGCGTTCTTCTTAATTTCACTTGCTTTAGGCATTCGTTTTAACTCCTGAATATTGTTTTGGCGCTATTATAGTCGGGTAAACTTGGAATTGATAAGGTGAAGTAATAAAAGAGTTTCATATCTATCTCTATAAGCAACGTTATTTTGCATGATACACAAACTTAAATTTAATGACCCAATATGTGTAAAATAGCCGCCCCAACTCACAGGAAATATTAATGATCTTTGGTTTGCTAATTTTATGTGCGATAAGCATCTTCGCTTCATTAGTCACTGAACTGTTTAACATTCCGGTACCTGGTGCGATTCTAGGCCTGCTGTTATTGACCGGTATATGTGTATTACGGGGCAAAACAGGGGCCTCTTTAGACCGCTCCAGCCAAGTACTGACTATTCTGATTCCTTTGCTAATCATGCCTTCGTGTATTGGCATTATGGATCACTGGCACCTGATAAAAAAAGAATGGCTAGCGATTCTGATAGCAATTTCCAGCAGCGTTATCTTTACCCTAGTGACCACGCCTTGGCTGATCGAAAAGCTAGAAAAAAGCCAAGAACTTGAGGAGTCTTAGCGGTGGAACTAATGTCTGAATTTAAGCTCCCCTACTTCTTTGACCTGTCTATGATATTAACAACAGCAGCCGTTTACTGGGCAGTCAGAAGAATTTACCTTAAGTCAGGCCTTCACCCTTTATTGCAACCTGTACTCCTCGGTTCAGGGACCATGATCGCGCTGCTCTTAACACTGAATATTTCGTATCAAGATTACTTCGAATCAGTACAAATAATTCATTGGTTCCTGGCGCCCTCAATTGTTGCTTTAGCCATCCCCTTATTTTATGAAGGCCGCCATATGCGTTCAAAAATAAAGACTCTCATCGCCCTAATATGCTTGGGAGGTTTTTTGACGGTATTGCTTGCGGTAGGCGTTTTACTTTTGTTCAAAGCAAGTGACGAGTCAATTCTTGCCATGCTCACCAAGTCGGTCACCACAGCGGTTGCTGTGCTGGTTTCAGAAGAAACTGGCGCGGTCGCATCTTTAGCAGCTGGCTTTGTAATGATTACCGGCGTTTTTGGTGCAGTCATTGCACCGCTTGTGTTCAAACGCTTTAATATTACAAATGACGAGGAAAAAGGCCTTGCCCTAGGGCTCAGCGCACATGCCATTGGCACGGTTAAAGCTTTTGAAATTAGTTCCAAGTGCGGCGCATATTCGATTCTTGCAATGATCGTCAATGGCATTTTTACCGCGATCTTACTGCCATTATGCTTCTGGTTGTTCTAGCAGCACACTCCTGGTTCATCGCTGAGATGGCACTCGGGAAATAACGACTCTTAAGACCTTGATAATCAGAACGCTTTTCTAGCATACCCGGTTACTTCACTCACGCCCATCTCTCGACCGAGCACCGTCAATGGATGCACGACTACAAGCCCTTTCACAGACTTCTTGAGTTTACCCATGTCTGCCTGCTCTTCTTTGAGAAGCGCTCGATGAAACTTCATTGCCTTAAGTTGAGCGCATTTACTACTTACATCTGAAGCTTTAGCCTGCTTTAAAGCAGAAATCTGTTTATTGATAGACTCGATATCACGCTTTGTTTGCCCGACCAATACCTGATTAAAACGCTTCTCTGCAGCCACTAAGGTATTCCGTTTTTTGTCTAAGGTATTTTGTAGTGCTTGAAGGTCTTGCTTGAAACTCATGATAACTCCTGGCGCAAAGGGAACTACTGAATATTAGACGCAGTAGTCAAAGGGAGCGAGATTGTACAGTAATTAACCAAAGGATTCGATCACAATTCAAATAACCCGAGCCTCCAGCAATAACAACGAGCCAAAAACTAAAAATTAGTGCATATACTCTACTACTAAAAATTAATGTGATGAACATCTCGTACTGTGAAGTTACGCACCAAAAATGTTTATAGTTTGCCGTATCTTGCGGCACAACAAGCCCCATACGGGATATTGTGATTTACTCGGGTATAAGGCTTTCAGATTAACTCAGGTGCTAGGCAGGTATGCGATGACTCAAGAATCTTCAATGGTAAAAGAGACCCTCAAAGGGAAAAATATTTTAATCACAGGGTGTACCGGGTTTCTCGGCAAAGTTGTACTCGAAAAAATTATTCGATCCACTCCCGATGTTGCCAGTATTCATTTACTCATTCGCGGCAACGCACGATACAATTCAGCTCAGGAACGTCTTGAGCAAGAAGTACTTAGCTCTTCAGTCTTTGGACACTTAAAGAGCCTAGATGAACAGGCATTCAAGAACTTTTGTCTGACAAAACTTAACATCGTCAGCGGCCAACTAACAGATAAGCTATTCGGCTTAGACGAAGATAGTTTTGATGAACTTGCTTCAAAAATCGACGTCATCGTAAACTCTGCTGCGAGTGTCGACTTTAGAGAACCGCTAGACAAGGCTCTAGCAATCAACACCTTAAGCTTAAAGAATATTATCGAATTATCGCAGCGTGGAGAAGTAACACCCGTTGTACAGGTTTCGACATGCTATGTTCATGGCTTAAACAAAGGTGAGATTTACGAAGAGACAACAGGGCCATATAAACGAAAAGTCCCACGCAATGCACAAGGTCACTATCTAGTCGAAGGTTTAATCCATTCACTACAAGACAGAATCGCACGCGCATTTTTGCCCTCAAGCACGAAAGAAGAACAAAAGAACGCCTTGGTTGACCTGGGGATCGAGCAAGCCCATCGCTACGGCTGGAATGACACTTATACCTTCACAAAGTGGCTTGGCGAGCAGCTACTAATAGAGAAACTAGATACGAGCTCTCTTGTCATACTTAGACCTTCAATTATCGAAAGTACACTTCGTGCGCCAGTACCTGGGTGGATTGAAGGCATAAAAGTTGCCGATGCCATTGTATTTGCCTACGCTCGTGGAAAAATCTCTTACTTCCCTGCTGACCCGCATGCAGCAATGGACATTATTCCCGCAGACTTAGTCGCTAATAGCGTTATTCTGTCCATGACCAAAGCACTGAAGTCACCCGGCGAAACAAACATTTACCAATGCTGCAGCAGCTCATCTAACCCGGTGACAGTTGCTGAACTAAAGCGCGCAATGGTCGATGAAGCCCAATCAAACTACAAGGCCTACCCAAAGCTGTTTAAGGCTAAAAAGCCTTCGAAAGAATTTACCTTTGTCTCTAAGTCTGTCTTTGAAGCATCGATGAAAGCAGCTCAAGTGCCGCTGGATATATTGCAAGACGTTCGATCAAAAATCGGCTTTAAAAAACGCAAAAACCGCATGCACAAGAATATAGATACAGCCTTAACCTTGTCGACCACGTTTTCTTTTTATGGTTTTCCCAAATACCGCTTTCATAATGGCAAGCTACTAGCCTTAGCTGAAGAGCTAGGCGAAAAGTCTGACGGAGAGTTCCCTGTCGATGCCAAGCTAATTAACTGGTATCGATATTTTGGTAAAACCCATTTAGCCGGCATTGAAAAATATGCGATAAACGAAGTTGCGAAAAATGCACTGGTTAAGCAGGTGAAGACCAAAGAATTGTCCGTTACTGACTAATAGATAAACTGAGCCTTTAGCCAGCCCCGATTGAACATTCCCTTAGTCTAATCGGGGCTGGCCTTTGTCTACTCGCTCAAGCTTACAGCGTCATAATGTACTGAACCAAATCTGAAACCTCCTCAGTATTCGATGTACACCATGGGTGTGGTGTCGCTGGTAAACCAACCGGGCCAGGTGTCCCCATTTCATCTACACCAAATTCACGACGCATCTTCTGGTAATCCCAGTAGTAGTGGTCGTCATCCCAAGACACTTCACTAAAGTATTTGTGCTTTTCGATAAAGCGGTTGCGCTTGTAACCTCGATCCAACCTGGTAATGTAGTCCGACTTGGGCACCCTGAATACATCGCCTCTGCGATTTAAGTCCGGTGTAGTAATCGGCTGATCGACAGAGCCGGGCGCAGGTCGAACCGGTGCATGCAAGGTGTAATATTGTTGGTACATTTCAGAGTTGCTATCACAACGAGCTGGAGATACCAGATCACTCATATTTCTCACGTGACCGTCAGATAGCAAGCCACGATTCTGCACCCAGTACATATCACGTAAGAATGTCGCGCGAATCGACTCGACCTCTTTTTGGTAAATCGTTGGAGAGAAAAATCTGCCAACTTCATCCAAACGCAACATCTTTTCATTTGTGTTGGCACCGACGCCATCATTGTGGCAGCTGCCGCAATCGCGATCGAAGGTCTCTTTACCTCTTGCTATCGCTGCAGAAACTTTTGGATAGGACTGCCAGCCCTGGCTAATAAACTGTCCTTCTTGCAATGCTGGTATTTCGCGCGTTTTCGTTACCTCTTTATCTGGTTGAGGTATCTTAATACCAAACCAGCCCCGCTTAGGCGGCTGCGGTACCATCTCGGTATAGGTCTCTATGACTGTACCGGTTTCTGTTTGGTCGACAAGTAAACCCTTCTGCTTCAACCAGCGATACATACCAATTTCACGTAGTAAGTCATCGTCCTCATCAAGCTGGGTCATGTACGCGGTTAAGGCTTGTAAAGGCGCTTTTCTCATTGCCCCTTGCGCACCGTCCGGCTCTTCTGCATGCACATAAGAACCTTCAAAACCGACATAGGATTCGGTATGCGACAGAGAACGTCGAATCGACATATAGTTGGTCACATTTGGAATTGCGATCGGTGAAAACTGATAATCATTATCGGTATGGCTGCCCTCTCCTTTGATTCTAACCAAGTTATGCTCACCGGCACCGGCAGGCATATGATAGATCAACATATCTTTGGCAACTTTTTCTTCTTCCGGTGCCCAGTCTGGCCCTGGCTCCTTCTCATAAATGCCCTTGAAGGTTTTTAGCGGCGTCTGTAAAACTGTCCACTTCATGGTCCATTCAGGGTTAGGCAAGCCAGGGAAAACCTTTGTTTCATCTTCGCCATTGACGTTTTGGTAAGTGATTTGATAACCGTGGCACGACGCACAGTTGAAACCGGCAAATTCACCCGGCCCTGTATAAGGGTGATTACCTTCTGCATAGCGATATCCTACCCAACCTGTATCTTTTGTATTGCCTTCAAGCTTGGCAGAACCCAAGGTGAGGAAGCCGGGGATCGGGGTTGGCATTGGGTAAGGATCAAAGTAAACATCATCCATCGCTTCATTCGGCACTTGCCCTCTGACCGTTTTATAGGCGCCAAACAACTCTCTCGGGTCAGCATAGCCTCCTTTAACCGGGTCAAACGAACGATAGTTAAAGATCGCCTTCCAATCCAGGTTTCGTACCGCATGTGCGACACCAATATTGTAGTCGTACGACCAGAATATCTTTCGACCTTCTGTCACCAAATCAGAGAAGTTCGGGTTATTAACATCTATATCAATCGGCGTGCTGGCAACGGCATCACTCAGCTGTGACACAACGTCACATTCATGCTGAAACGTATCGCTGATAATACGAGAGGTCTGTGCATCAATAACGGTATGTGGAGAACCTGGGTGTAGCAAGGACTCATTATAACCCGTTCGTTTTTGTACCTGCACAATCAAGGGACCGCTGCTAGCATGGTCAGGTACCCTGAATACAATACGGTCATCTTGCCAGCTAATAACGTTTTTATCCCATGCATCAACTTGCTGCTCTGTTTCGTAATTAACCTGATCTGACACAGCAAGCTTCTGATCAAACATACGTAAATCAGTTTCAAGAATACGGGTATTACCCAGCATGATTTTGCTAAAATCTATATCCACACCTGCACCGAAGTTTGAGCCGATTAGCGTGACAATATCGCCAGGTACAAGTACCGGGCTTTGAGTCCCCATACGAGTCCAGACAAGCTCATCACCCACCTTTATCATATCTATGAACGGCGTATTCAAGGCCTGAGACGCTGACTCGGCGCGTAAGGCTTCTCTCGCTAAATCACTGGCACAAACTTCTTCTTGGTGAGGAAATTCACCCGGTAAGCCTGAAAGGTCAATCGTAGCATTGGCAATGCTTGCGGATGCGGCCACAAGCACGGTGATGGTTTTCTTAACTAAACCCGGCATGGTTATCCCCTTGGATATCTTAATATATTTATTTTTATAGCCCAAAGAACACAATGTTTTACAGCTACCTTAGACTAAATAAGGGTGCAATTGAGCACTCACATTCTAAACTAGCCATTTCAACATTCCCCCCTCCCCAAGCAGGGGGAATAAACAAAGCACTTGAGAATTGAATATTTTATTCTGCAATTACAAATACTTAGAAATATAACGCTATATTCTACCAATCGACTCGATTCGTTAATACGTGAACCAATTCAAATTTTAATAGCGGGCCAGCCTCATTATGAATAGCCACTTTTTACCAACTTTTATGACAAATAGTGTCGAAGAGTTTTACACGTTCTGAAACCTACCTTTATAGCCTTGCGGACAAGTTACTGTAATAACTAAAGTTACAGAATCTGGTCTATTTCCTGCGTATTTTTTGATCAATAACTCACAATAAAACCAACACAATAGGAAGGAAACAGACAATGAAAAACATTATTTGGCATTTGTGTACAGCTGTCGTTCTATCCTTGTCTTCTTCAATTGCTTCGGCTGCAGTATTGGATATTGACTTTAATGGCTCTCAGTTCTTGCTAGGTACTTTCGACAGTGCAGAAACAGGCACTGATTTCTACAACTATGGTAGCCCTTGGGCAGCATCAGCGAACCCGGTTTACCCTGGAACCACAACCCCCATCCCCTTAGAAGCTGACGCCTTGCAGATATTTTCTCATGTGAATACGCTTACCAATGAATTGAGCTTTGGGGTAATTCTTGAAAGACCAAATGGAAGTGGAGGCGGCTCTTTTAATGCCAGCATTGACTTTTCTACACCCGCAGCACTGGCATTCTTAGATGACCCAAATGAAGGAGGTAATAGTGCACTGGGTACAACTAGCTCTATCAATATTGATTTGGATTGGGTGAATTGCTGTACCGATGGCTTTGTCATCAGCGGCTTCGACCCTGAAGACTTATTTATCGACCTGTACAATGTGACCGGTAGCGACTTGGACAGAGCAATATTTCTAAGTCCTGATGGCCAGAATACGCAGTTTGCTTTTCCCGATGACGTATTCTCAATCAGCATAGGTTCCTGTGACCCACAAACCGACCCCAATCAATGCGTGATTAGCGTATCTGAGCCCTCAACGTTTGCCCTACTAGCGTTTGGTTTATTTGGCATAGGTTTAATGAGGCGGCGCAGTATTGCTTAACGACTTCTTTTTCCATACAACCTATAAGGTATTCGCCTTATAGGTTCTCTTACTCTCTCTTTATGATTTAATTAACTGCTCTTCTTTCGCGGCCAAAATCATAAAAATAGATCTACCATCATTTCTTTTATAGAATCCCCTGAACAATCACTGAGCCGGACCAAAATTTCTGCAATGACTACTGTACAGAACCTCCTAAAGCAAGAACTAGGTGAAAACCTTAGACAATCGCCTGAACAGGTTTGCCGAGTATTCCATGGCAGAGGTCGGTTTTTTCCCTCATTTGAGAACCTCAATATTGAGTGGTATCCACCCGTTTTATTTGTCCAATGCTATGAAGGTGAGCTAAGCAACAATGAGCTTTCCGTCATTAAGGAGATCTTTGAAGAGCATGAGTTTATTCAAAGCGTATTGCTCCAATCCCGGCCTTGGCCCGATGTGGAAAATGAGGTTTTGTTTACACGAACTAGCAATAAGCCTGAACTGCCTTTGGAGTTTAATGCAGCACTTGATAAGGATCTTTTGTGTAAGGTTAGTTTAGGCGAAAACCGCAACACAGGCGTGTTTCCAGACATGCGAAGTGGCTGGCATTGGCTTGCTGAACACGCCGAAAACAAACGTGTTCTAAACCTTTTTTCTTATACCTCGGTATTTTCTTTGTTTGCTTTGAAAGGTGGCGCAAAGAAAGTAGTTAATATTGATATGTGCGGTAGCGCCACCAAAACCGCACAATTAAATCATCAGATAAATAATCTACTGGATGAAAGAGTATCGATTTGGAAAAAGAACATTCTTAAGTCAAACAGCCAAATTGCCAAGCAGTCAAAGTTCGACATAATCATTCTCGACCCGCCGCCTTTTCATAAAGGCTCCTTTCGAGGCTGGCCTGACTATCAGAAACTACTACGTCGCTGCACCAAATACTTAAAGGATGGCGGAGTTATCTTAGCGGCCCTAAACAATCAACAAGTAACCTTTTCAGAATTTGAACGCGACATACGAGAGACGATAGAGGATGTAAGATCTATCACGCCTTTAGCGCTTAGTGATGAAATAAAAGAACTGGAGCCTGATAAGGGGTTAAAACTTGCCTTGATTGAATGCTGAAGCTATTGGAGTTCCCTAAAATGTACAATTTCATTGCATGTATTAGTCTTGCGTTCTTCATAAGCTTTGCCAGCCCAAGCTTTTCCCGCACTATCCTTGAAGGGCAAAGTGGCCAGATTCACTTCATTTTGGAAGAACTATACTCAGGCTTAAATATTCCTTGGGGACTGGCTTTTCTGGATGCCAACACTCTATTAATTACCGAACGACGTGGCCGGCTTTATAGTTTGGATATTCAAACAAAGCAGCTCACAACTATCCAAGGGCTTAAGAACGTGCTTGCCAAAGGCCAAGGTGGCCTTCTTGATATTGCCATAAGCCCAACATTCAGCTCATCAAAGAATATTTATCTTAGTTATAGCAAAAGACATGATGGAAAGGGAACGACAGCCCTTGCCAGCGCCCAACTCACAGAGAATCAGCAGCTAAGGCATTGGCGTGAGCTATTCGTAGCGAAAGGCGATAGCGATACCTTCCGACACTTTGGTAGCCGTATTGCCTTTGACAATCAGGGGCACATATTTTTCAGCGTCGGTGACCGAGGCAAACGGGAAGACGCGCAAAACCTAAGCAATCATGCCGGAAGCATCATTCGATTAAATTTAGACGGCACGGTTCCTAAAGATAACCCTTTCACTCAACTAGCCCGCGCCCTACCCGAAATATGGTCTTACGGGCACCGAAACCCACAAGGTTTAGCTTTTACTCCCGACAAGTCTGTTTTATGGTCTATCGAGCATGGACCAAGAGGTGGTGACGAAATAAACCTGATTAAACCAGGCAAAAATTATGGCTGGCCCATCATTTCCTATGGCAAGGAATACTGGGGGCCAATTTCTGTGGGTGAAAGCACTCATAAAGAAGGCATGGAGCAACCCGTTAAATATTATGTTCCCTCCATTGCGCCAGGGAGTCTGATCGTTTATTCAGGCAACGCCTTCAAGGAATGGAAAGGGGACCTCTTTTCAGGTGCACTAAAGATGACACACCTAAACCGAGTATCGCTCAACAAGCAGTATCAGGCTATCGCTGAAGAACGATTACTTGAAAGCCTGGGCGAACGCATTCGAGCAGTTGTCGAAAGTCCTGAAGGCTGGATTTACCTTTCCACCGACAGTGGACGCATTTTGCGTTTGCGTGATAAATAGTTTTGAGTGACTACAACAAAACAATCCTTGTATAAAAATATGGAAAAGTATCGTTATCTAATACCCTCAGGCTCTTGCTATTAGACTTAGTCGTTTTTTATTGAGTATCCGTTCATCACCATCTAGTTTTGCTTTCGCTTGTTGCCACAAACCAACAAATGGAGAGCATTATGAACAGACAACCAAACTTCTTAGAATTGATAAGCTTTACCCTATTATTCGCATTTAGCATGATGTCGCAGGCCGCTGGACTCATGTCACCCGCAAACGGTCAGCTACCAGCGTTGGAAATAAAACAACACCATGTAGATGTCACTATCGAGGATGGCTATGCCATTACTTCAGTAACACAATTATTTTTCAACCCGAATGACACCACGCTAGAAGCAATCTACTCCTTCCCCATTCCAGAAAAAGCAGCGGTAGGAGAGTTCACCTATTGGATAGACGGTAAAGCTGTGACTGGCGAGGTGCTTGAGAAAAAACAAGCTCGCGAGATTTATGAGCAAGAAAAAGCACAAGGCAGAGAAACCGCCTTAACAGAACAGGATGAGTATAAATCTTTTGATAGTGCCGTTTACCCGGTTTTGCCAAAGCAAGATGTCAAAATCCGATTAGTCTACATTCAAGCTGTCCATTCAGACCATGGCATTGGCAGTTATGTCTACCCACTTGAAGATGGTGGCGTCGATGAAGAAAAGTTGGCCTTTTGGAGCTACAACGAAGTGGTAACCGAAGCATTCAGCTTCAAGATGAATATAAGATCCTCTTACCCTATTGACGATGTCCGTCTTCCGAAACATCCGCAGGCAATTGTCACCTCAAACACGAATCAGGCATGGCATATATCCATGATGAATGGGCAGGCCGCACAAAACGAAGAAGACTCAAACCCAATCACAGCAAAGCAATCAATCACTAAACTCGATCAAGATATCGTGGTCTACTGGAGACATCAACAAGGCCTGCCAGGCTCGATTGATATGGTCACACACAAAGAACCCGGAAAAGACAAAGGAACCTTTATGATGACCATCACCCCGGGGGATGACTTAAGTAAAATCAACTTGGGGCGAGATTGGATCTTTGTACTGGACTACTCAGGCTCAATGCAGGGAAAATACCACAGCCTTATCGAAGGCGTTAACAAAGGGCTTTCCAAGCTAAATCCAAATGACCGTTTTCGCATCATCCTATTTAACAACAATGCAAGTGAGATCACACAAGGTTACACCCCTGCGACAGCCGAGAATGTATCAAGATATACACAATCACTTGAATCGACGACCCCTAATGGCGGCACAAATTTATACGACGGCCTGAAAAAAGGCATCAAAGGTCTCGATTCTGATCGCGCGAGTGCCATCATCTTAGTCACCGATGGCGTTGCTAATATCGGCACCACGGAGAAAAAATCCTTTCTAAGCTTACTCGAACAATATGATGTACGACTCTTTACCTTTGTGATGGGCAACAGTGCTAATAGACCACTACTCGATAGCATGACAAAAATTTCTAACGGCTTCGCAATGAGTGTATCCAATAGTGATGACATCGTTGGCAAGCTAATGATCGCTACCGAAAAACTAACTCACGAAGCCTTTCATGATGTCGAAGTTGATATTGACGGCGTTAAGGTTAAAAACCTTACACCCGCCCGTATCGGTTCTGTGTACCGAGGTCAGCAGCTTATCTTGTTCGGACATTACTGGGGAAATGGTAAAGCAACGGTTGAAATCAAAGGCAAAATGTCAGGCCAACAACAAACCTACACAACGTCTTTTGACTTCCCAAAACAAAGTGAACTCAACCCTGAGATAGAAAGGTTATGGGCGTTCGCGAGCATTGAAGCATTGCAGAATAAAATTGACTATCTAGGCGAAGATGCAGATGCCAAACAAGCCATCATCGACATTGCCAAACAATATGGTTTAGTCACCGACTACACTTCGATGATTGTTGTGAGAGAAGAGGTATTCAAGCAGCTTAACATTTCAAGAGATAACGCCAAACGCGTAAAGAAAGAATTGCAGGCTAAACAACAACGCGCAAGCCAGCCGGTAAGAGACCATCGTAAAGATGCCCATCAACCAGCTTTCAACAACACCCGCGCTTACCCGAGCTCTGGTGGAGGCTCATCTAGCCCCTGGATGATGTTATTGCTGCTCATCGCGGCGGTGTTATCACGAAAGCTTCAATCAAAGCGTTCATAAAACACCCTAAAAAACGAAACCAATGCTGATCTATGAACTCGGTTTTCATAGATCAGCCCACACCTCAAACTACCCCATCAATACTAAAACTTTCGCAGATCCTTTTTTCTGCGCATCTTCTCAAAAGCCAAAGGCTCCCATCGACGCATACCTGTGACAACACTAGTACCGAATCGCTCTTTAACAGGCAACTTTTCATCCTCTACATGTAAGCGATGAAATTCCTCTGCAAGTTGATCCAACTTTCTCTGAAAGATCAGGTTAGAGGCTTTAGAGAGCATCCCCACCACAAACTGTCGTTTGTCACTGGGCTCATCAAACCTATAGTTAAAGAACTCATTCACTAGAATTTCTTCGAAAAACCGCTGTATAGGGCCGTTCTTTTGCCAACTGAAGTTTCTATCAACTAATAACTTTATGCGATTTCCAGGCAACAACTCGATCAACTTTAGGCGATCTAATTTGGCAAGATGCTGGATTAACGCGGTCTCAGTTAAATCATAGGTAGACAATATATCTTCAAAGCTCCAACGATTTAAGGCACTATTTGCGACAATCAAAAGCGGAAGATCATCAATAATTTCTTTTTCTTGCTCAATCGTCAAACTTCGAATCTGATCAGACTGTCTCACCATCTCCACCAGATCACTAATTTCAATACCTAAAAATTCACAAATTTGATCTAGCCTTTTTAGCGAAAAGCTTTCCTCAGAAAACAAACGTTTCACGCTCGCCTCACTTAAATTGAGGGCATCAGCCACATCTGCATATTTTACATCGTTAATTTTCAAACATTTTTTCAGTGCTTTGACTAAAGCAGCGCTCTGAGACATCTGATCTCCCTATTATGAAACAGCGGTTCATGAGAATGACAGCAATACCGAATACTATGAAATATCGGGCTTATATCCAAACCTAGAATGGTTTTATCGTTACCATCAACAACTAAAATGACTGAATTAGGCCGGCGGACAACTGGATAGACGAAATGATTTATGATTGAAAAAGTCTTATAATTCTTAGATTATTGCACAAACTAGAGGCTTGAACTCAGGTTACAGACAAATATTACCAGGCTAAATGGAGTAGCGAGTAATATGACAGAGCAACAAATACCTGTGCGGGAAAGCCGTCAAAAAAAGCTTAAACAAGCTGTTGACTGCCTTAAGAAAACTATCCCACAAATGAAAGACCTTGAAATCCCAATCACCCCGGAAAACTACTTCGTTTGGTATGAGTATTTTCAAGGAATGAACCTCGAGCTACGCAAGAAAATAGATAGCCTGCTAGAAAGTGGAACGAACTTTACAGACAGCTTAAATAACTCACTCTACGAAACTTATATTGCAAACCAAACGCAGGATAAACTGAGCCATATACAAGGCGATACAGAGACGCTTGTGGACAACCTGCTGCAAGAGCTGGAAAAAATCCTTGAGGGCAACCAGGCTTTTTCAGCCGCACTGGAAGAAAGCCAGAATGATCTAAAGAAAAACCCCGATATCAACAGCATCACTCAGCTCGTTGCCAAGCTTATTGAAGAAACTGACCAAGTTAGACAAGCCAACACATCAATGGAAAACTCCTTAATCGTTGTGAAGGAGGAAGTCAGTACTTTAAAAAGGAACTTGGAAGAACTGAACGAAACGGCGTTTACCGACCAGCTCACCGGCATCCCGAATCGACGAGCATTTGATGAGTCTATTAAAACACTAGTAAATGAGTTTGAACAAACACTGAAGCCCTTCTCTCTCCTATTTATGGATATTGATCACTTCAAATCGTTTAATGATACGCACGGCCACGCAGTAGGCGACAAAGTTTTAACCTTTATCGCAACAGTTCTAAAGAAGGGTGTCAAAGGTGACGATATCGTCGCTCGTTATGGAGGTGAAGAATTCGTGGCGCTATTACCCAACACACGCTACGAAGGCGCACTCGTTGTAGGCCAGCAGCTATGCGATAAGGTCGCCAGTAAAAACCTGGTTATGGGCAGTGATAAAAAAGTCACCCTGGGTAATATTACCATTTCTGTCGGTGTTGCGAGTATGCAAACCTCTGACACAATTGATGGCTTAGTAGAGCGCGCTGACCAAGCCTTGTATGCAGCTAAGAAACAAGGCCGGAACAGAGTAATTGGAGAGACGCAGAACCTTGCGCAAAGTCAGTAGTATCAGAAAGGTGTATCGGCTCGAACCCTTTCTCAAAGGTTGGAGTTCAGTGCACGGCATAGTTAAACAGCACTCAAAGGCGTGAAAGTCCGCAAAACGGACCTTCATGACTGATCGATAAACAAGGATATTTTGGCCAATATTGATCTGATCGGTTACTTCTGGAAAGTGAGATAAGCGGACATAACTTGAGAATTGTCTTCAGATCTAATCTGGCCCTTCCTAACTAGCATTTTTATATTACAAAAGACCCGAAAGCGGACATAACAGTTGGACTGTTTTTACAAAATTACGGCCAATATTCGCTAAGTGAAGCTTCTTCTATATGCTGTATGTATAAACAGTATCAAGGAGGATACTCATGTCACCGGCAAGGAATGTCTGGGCGAGTCAAGCACCATACTATGAACGCCATCAGCCCGAAAAGACGCTCCTCTATCAATTGGTTCAGGAACATTATCCTGTCTTTAAGTCCTCGTTGGAGGGTCAGGGACAAAGCTTGCCTCGTTACGTTCAGAGAGAGTTCGAAGATTTTCTCCAATGTGGTCGGCTGGAATATGGCTTTTTGCGT
>NZ_LWFE01001246.1:0-1440 GCF_001635675.1 Oleiphilus sp. HI0061
CAAGCGCCAAAGTCTATTGATGAGAAAGCTAGCCGAGAAAGGCTAAGAGAGGGGCTTAAGGTATTAAGCGAGTTTAGTTTTAATGGTGCAACGATACCGACGAAGCGAATTGCTTTAAAAGTTCGTTCGATACAAAAAGGTACTAAACAGTACGAAAAAGAAGCATCTCAAAAAGACTTTTTTACAGTAAGTGAGAGTGGTGCGCGATTCAAGGTAAACCTAAAGGACTACTTGGATACCGGGTTGTTTCTCGATCATCGTCCCATTAGAAAGTGGGTCTATGATAATGCCAGAGATAAACGCTTTTTAAATTTATTTTGTTATACAGGTGCGGTGAGTGTTTATGCCGCACTTGGTGGTGCGAAATCAACCTTGAGCGTTGATATGTCAAAGACCTACTTGAATTGGTTCGAGGGAAATCTGGCGCTCAATAGGCTAGCGCTTCGTGACAATAAAGTAGTTCAGGCAGATTGTATTGAGTGGCTAAAGTCACAACAGGAACAAAAAGCCAGTTTTGATCTGATTTTTCTAGATCCACCGAGCTTCTCTAATTCTAAACGAATGCAGGGGGTGCTGGATATTCAGCGTGATCATGTCGTACTCATAGAGCAGTGTATGAGCTTGCTGTCTGAAAAGGGGGTGCTGGTTTTCTCGAATAACCTGCGAAGGTTTAAGCTTGATCCAGGCTTGAGCGCAAACTATAAGGTCACAGACTTTACCAAAATGTCAGTGGATAAAGATTTTGAGCGCAATAGTCATATTCACCAATGCTGGAAAATAGAGCGCGGCTAGGAAATTTGCTTAGTCGGTTTGAGTAGTGGGCTTATCCTTAGAATTCAAACTTTAGGTAGGTACTGTACTGATCTATTTCGATATTCGTATCAGTGTCCTTGAGCAAACGACCGTATTCAAAGGATAAATACCACTGATCACTCAGCTTATAGTCTCCTCCGATAATCCAGCTTAAACTGAAGTTCGTTTTAAATAAATGTGACTCGGCCACGAATGGGCTGGGTTGAACCGCTGATTCCGCGTTAGAAATAGCACTTTCCGAGACGGTTCTAATAACTTCATGACGCGTTACATCTGCTCGGTAGTAAGATAGTCCAAGTAGTGCGTAAGCATTAAAATAATCTGTAATCTCTTGCTCGGCTCCCATATATGTCGCAATCCAATGATCTAGGTTGACATCCTTTGCTCCTTTAAGCGTGTCTTCTTTGATTCCCTTGCCGTAACGAAACTCTGCTTTGAAAGTGTCATCTAGGTAGCTACCATAAATAACGCTAAGGCCGTAGGTTTGTGCAGTAAGGCCGCTGAATGATAAAACCGGAGAGCCTTCAGTTCTATCTTCGTAAGATACGCTGTCAGAGAGGACGAGATTAAGGTTGAGCCTGTTGAATTCGTTCAAAGAAAGACCGACAGATAAGTAGTTTCTTTCGG
>NZ_LWFE01001247.1:0-5341 GCF_001635675.1 Oleiphilus sp. HI0061
CCGATTTAACTCTTCTACAGAACAGACGCCAACAGCAAGCAAGTCCGCTTCGCTTTTTGGACCCAAGCCTTTTAGATCTCTTAAACGCATCATAAACCTACAAACTAAATCGTAGTTTTTGTTTGATCTCTTGCGCCGTGCGCTCAGGCTGTTCTTGCATAAAACAGTGCCCACCCGGCATTTCAATAAAATCGTAATTCAAATTTGCTTCGTGAACTTTTGCTTTAGAGCGTTTCACAAAGGGGTAAGTCCGATCACCATAGAGCATGGTCATCGGTGCTTCAATGCGGCGAATCGCTGGCCATAGTCCCTTAGCATAAGCAGAGAAGATAGATGCTTCAATACGAGGCGGGCATTTCAAGCGCATTGAGCCATCGTCACTTTCAATCAATGCATGGTCAATATAAGACTTAAGACACTCATCTTTCCAGCCCTTAAAAGTACCTCGTTGGTATAAGTAATCCCAAACGGCCTGGAAGTTTTCCCAAGACTCTGTTCGAGCCTTGGCTTGTCGAACGAGGGGCATCCGCTTTGACAAACCAAGCGTCTTTAGGCTTGTCGCGGTTCGCGCCATCACTGGAGGCATATAGACAGGGTCCATTAGGATTCCCATATCGAATAATTTCGGCTGCCTAGACATAATCAGTGTCGACATGATGGCACCATAGCTATGCCCCATCGCGATGCGTGGCACCTTGCCCCACATACCTTCAAAATTCGACCATACCTCTGCAAAATACTTGGCACTTCGATTCCAACCTGGGTATTTTCCACCAGCATCACTGTCGCCATGCCCCTGACCATCACTGATAAACAAGTCATAATCAGCTTGAAAGTGCGATAAAAGATTTTCAAAAGTCAGGCCACAGAAGCCATTACCATGAATAAAGTGGATCATAGGCTTACCGCTAGGCTCGGTGTAATGGCCTCTTAAAGTCATGCCTGAACCGGTTTGGTATTCCCAGGGAATCAAACCTGAAATCACACTCTGCTTTCCACTTCTGCTTAAGGTATCTGTCATCAAAACTCTCTTACCGGTCTATCTCGCTTGATAATTCAGGCAGCTCATTAAAACTAACATTCGGGTAGTGACTGTCACGCACTTCGTGAATAAAGCGCAGCGTGACGAAAGCATCAAACCAGATATGAAAAGCGCGTTGAAAGCTTATCGAATCACGTTTTTGGGAAAGATGTTTAAATTGCTTCTCTATCTTCAAATTACAGAGCGCTTGAATCACTGCTGCACTATCGACATCACTCATTGTATCTTTAATCGCTTCAAACAGAAGCTCAGCAGACGAGAAGGACTGTCCTGAATTTGAAATGATACTTAGAAGTTTTTTTAACAGTTTGAAGCACTGTGGATGATAGAAAGTATAAACCTTGTCAGGTTTTTCCATGCGGCTAATTTTTAGCAGCGCAGGTCCGGTGCCAAAGGGAACACGGTGACTAGGACGCCCGGAAATTTCTATCGTGGGAGCTTCCAAGGAATGAATACGCCCAACTTTCGCGAGCTTATTCAATAAATAGAAGTCTTCACCTGCTGAACGTTTCGGGAACCCCCTCACCAGCGCATAAGCGATAGGGCTAACAGCTATCAATGACCCGATTGTGTGGAAGGCATAAGGTGAACCAGCCTGCTGGAGTTGATCAACATAATAACGCAAGGAGTGATCATACAAGCTCATCGCTGTTTCATACCCGAGCTCAGCAATATGTTTGAAGGGGTAAATCGCAGCGGCAGCGCTTGAGTCATCCACTGAGATATTAAAATAGCTCTCAGGTAAACTCACATCCGCATCACTTGAATGCAGCCAATCGGCTAGTTTCCCGGTACTCAAATATTGTTGCTGCACGAGCTTTAGGCCGAGATCCATACCGAGTTTTCTGGCAAGCCCAACTCCCTGCTTTGGTGACAACAGGCGCTCCGCGTGACAATAGCTCATACAATATAGGGTCAGCGTGGAGGAAATATTAGCTCGAAATAGCTCAGACTCTTGCCTAGCCTGCGTTTGCTTTACCAGACTTTCAAGCGCCTCTCGTGTTCGCTGCTGCGCAGCAGCAACTTCAGGCTCATCAACATCCGGTGCATTGAAAACGAAAATCAAAACAGCCGAATGAGCGCTAACTTTATCGATAATCTTTAAGAGTTGAGTGATGGGCTCATCATAAACAGGAATAACCAGCACAGCGTCGAAAGGTCTTTCCAGGGAGCGTTGCAGAGCTTGGATATCAGGCTCTGCATAGGTATCCAGGTATTTGGAAACGGCTGAACTGTCGTACTTCATTGACAATAACTAGTTAGACCAGTCTTTATCAATAATACGCTTAAGCTTGAGCAAGGTAGCCTGGCGTTCATCTGTGCTATAAGACTGAGCAGGCAATTTACCCCAAATTGGCGCTGGCCATGTCGGGTCACCTTCAAAACGCACAACATGATGAATATGTAGCTGTTTTACAACGTTCCCCAAGGCGGCAATATTAAGCTTATCACCCGAGAATAGCTGCATTAGGTTTTGCCCAAGATACATCGACTCAAGATCTAACTGCTGACGTTGCTCATCACTTAAGTGATACAACTCCGTTGCATCACCCACGCGAGGAACAAGAATAAGCCATGGATACTGAACATCATTCATCAATAAGACTTCGCACAATGGCCAAGACGCTATGTGAATCGTATCGTTTTCCAGGCGTGAGTCGAGTTTGAAGTCTGCCATTAAGCGCCTGCACTCTCAGCTTTTTGTTTCTGCCACTTAGCTTCCCAATCCAAAGCAGACTTAACGATCACACCTAAGTCATCATGATCTGGCTCCCAGCCTAGTACTGCTTTGATTTTGGCATTATTTGCCATCAGCGCATCAGGATCACCTGCTCTGCGGTCGACATTTTCAACCGGAAAGTCTTGCCCTGACTTTTCCTTAACCGTATCGATTACTTCACTGACCGTAAAGCCACGGCCATAACCACAGTTTAGGATTTGCGATTCACCGCCTTTCGCCATGTAATCGAGCGCCATAACATGCGCTTTAGCCAAATCATCAACATGGATGTAATCGCGGATACAGGTACCATCACGTGTTTCATAATCCGTACCAAAGATCACCATACCATCGCGCTCACCTGTTACACATTCACAAGCGACCTTGATCAGATGAGTCGCTTCGGGGGTTGCCTGCCCCAAACGGCTGGTAATGTCAGCACCGGCAACGTTAAAGTAACGCAAAATCACATGATTCAAATCGCTGGCTGCCGACAGGTCACGAATCATTTGCTCGCTCATCATTTTCGATGCGCCGTAAGGGTTGATTGGCGCTAGTGGCATATCTTCGCTAATTACTTTCTCTTCCGGCATACCATAAACAGCCGCCGTTGACGAAAATACCATGTAAGGCGTTTTATACTTTTCAATAATAGTCAGTAAATTCAGGGTATTACGAGTATTGTTACTGTAGTACTTAAGTGGATTTACGACTGACTCGGGCACCACAATGTTCGCGGCAAAATGTAAGACTGCTTCAAACTTGTGCTTGGCAAAAACCTGATCAAGTTTTTCAACATCAGCAATATCACCAACAACAAGCTCACCATAGGTCACCGCCCACTCATAGCCGGTCGATAAGTTATCGTAAACCACTATGTCATGGCCTGATTCACCCAACTGTTTTACAACATGGCTACCAATATAGCCCGCACCACCCGTTACAAGTACTTTCATTCTTTCTACTTTCCTTTGTTTCTGAATTTATCTATCCAACAGCCTAGCTTGATTATTATAAAAGATTGATATGAAAAAAATATTATTGTGAAGCATTCTGCCGGATCTGTTTTTTCTGTTGGCGGCGAAACGCGAAGAAGTCCCGTATTATCTGACTACATTGTTCCGCCAATATTCCTTCAGCATAGACTATTTCGGTATTCATGGAAGGGTGACTCAATAAGTTATTCTGACTCACTACCGCACCCGCTTTAGGCTCACGAGCGCCAAACACCAAACGATCAATTCGAGCATGAACCAGCATTCCAATACACATCGTGCAAGGCTCTATGGTGACATAAAGTGTCGTACCAGGCAGGCGATAATTTCTTTCGTGTTCTGCTGCTGCCCGAATAGCTCTCACTTCAGCGTGGGCACTCGGGTCACAGCTAGCGATGGGGCGGTTCCAGGCCTCACCTAAAACCTCTTCACCTCTAACCAAGACAGCTCCAACTGGCACTTCACCTTCAGCGCCCGCTTTTTCTGCAAGGTTCAAGGCGCGTCGCATCCAACGCTCATCAATTATGCGTTGCTCCTTACCAGAGTTTTTTGATGCGACCTTATCTTTCGTCATTTCTTACTAATTATTCCCACTCAATCGTCGCTGGCGGCTTAGAGCTGACATCGTATGCGACACGCGAAATATGCTCGATCTCGTTAATAATTCGATTCGATACCGTCTCTAGTAATTCATAAGGCAAGTNCGCCCAACGAGCGGTCATGAAGTCAATTGTTTCAACGGCACGTAACGAAACAACCCATTCATAACGACGACCATCCCCTACAACACCCACCGACTTAACCGGCAAGAAGACAACAAATGCCTGTGATGTTTTGTGATACCAGTCTGCCTTATGAAGTTCTTCCAGGAAGATAGCGTCGGCTTCGCGCAAAACTTCTGCATATTCTTTCTTCACTTCCCCCAAAATACGAACACCTAGGCCAGGCCCTGGGAAGGGGTGGCGATACACCATGTCGTAAGGCAGACCTAGCTCTAAGCCCATCTTACGAACTTCGTCTTTGAATAGCTCGCGTAAAGGTTCAACTAAGTCCATCTTCATATCGTCTGGTAAGCCACCTACGTTGTGGTGAGACTTAATAACATGCGCCTTACCCGTTTTCGCTGCAGCAGATTCGATGACATCCGGGTAAATAGTACCCTGGGCCAAGAAGTCAACGTCTTGAATCTTGGTTGCTTCTTCATCGAAGACTTCAATAAAGGTATTACCAATGATTTTTCGCTTTTTCTCGGGATCAGAAACACCTTCTAACTTACCCAAGAATAAGTCTTCAGCATCAGCACGAATGACTTTGACGCCCATGTTTTCGGCGAACATCTCCATCACCATGTCGCCTTCGTTCTTACGTAACAAGCCGTTATCGACAAAAACACAGGTTAACTGATCACCAATGGCTTTATGCAATAGCGCCGCAACCACTGAAGAATCAACACCTCCAGATAGACCTAGCAAGACCTTCTTATCACCCACTTGGGCACGAACTCGTTCAATCTGATCTTCAATAATCTTTGCTGGCGTCCAAAGTGATTCACAACCACAAATATCTTNTACAAAGTGACTTAAA
>NZ_LWFE01001248.1:0-1313 GCF_001635675.1 Oleiphilus sp. HI0061
TTACCCTCTGCTTACTGTCTATTATTTGGGCAAGCATATGGTTCTATCACAGTCCCAAAAATATGCTACCCAAGATTGAAAACAAGGCCGATAGCAGTCTGTCCGTCCCGCTTCCTGACTTTTCAGTTATTCAGAATATAAGTGAGAAGAAGCAGTCTTTTTTTGAATATTTATTGCCAATGGTTAAGGACGAAAACCTTCACATACTTCGCCTCAGAACTGCAATACAAGCTATGAGCACTTCCATAAAAAAAAATGGTGCCGCCAGCCTGAACCAATACGACAGAAATTGGCTTAAAGCGCTTGCAATGAAATACAAGGTTGTGCCAACTACCAACCCAAGTCAGACACTTGGCAGACTGCTAGAGCGTGTTGATACCGTCCCTGCTTCTATGGTACTGGCACAAGCGGCCATTGAGTCTGGCTGGGGGACCAGTCGTTTCGCTAAGCAAGGAAACAACCTATTTGGCCACTGGTGCTTTAAAAAAGGATGCGGTCTTGTACCTAAATTCAGGAATGAGAACCAACAACATGAGGTAGCTCAATTCGAGACTATAAATGAATCCATCAGGGCCTATCTGATGAACCTAAATAGCTTCTCGGCATATGATGAATTCAGGAAACTACGCGCTAAGTTCAGCAGCACAAGCAAGCAAGACATGAGCAGCCTAGATCTACTGCCCGGACTTTCCCCTTACTCCGAACAAGCTGAGCGTTATATTGAGAAAGTTCGCATCATGATCGAAAGCAATAACCTCACTCAATATGACCTAGCCGGCTAATAAGGGTTAGCATTATTCAGAAATATCACGAATGATGTTATCCAGATCTCATCGTTTAAATTCAATAAGATATAGAATACAGAAATATTCAAGGACTCAGCATTCTCTGAACGCTTGGAAATTAAGTAATTAATCACACATGGAACTACCCAGGTAATTTATCACTATGGAATTCAACTCTCGTAAACTCTTATCATTGGCTGCAATAACACTGTCTTTGGTGCTTTGCTCGTCCGCAACTCAAGCAAGGGTACAAGAGCCGGTTCCAGTCTATGAAGACCATCTTTCTATCGGCCCCGGCATTACATTTGGGTCGGCACCCTATATAGGACATGATGGCACCTACTCCTTTTTACCGACTTTCAGTTTTCAGTGGGGAAATTTGTTCGGCTATAACAATCATGATGAGCCACTAGTTGGCTTCGAGTTATTCAGGCATAAGCGTATTATGTTTGGCCTTGCGGTAACATCGGGACGAACATTTTTGGATCTTGAGAATATTAGCGCTGATATGGAAGAGTTGTACTGGGG
>NZ_LWFE01001249.1:0-865 GCF_001635675.1 Oleiphilus sp. HI0061
GTGTGAGCACTTCGGGTGATTGCTTGCAAGGAATTATCAGCGTCTCGAGCTTTTTCCACGCTGTCTTTAGCCATTTCTTGGCCTAAAGCTATTGACTCAGTTGCACCTTCGGTACCCGCCTGTAGCTGCTGAACCAAGTGCTGAATTTCTTCAGTCGATTTCTGTGTCTGACTCGCCAAGGTACGCACTTCATCTGCAACGACGGCAAAGCCGCGACCACTATCTCCTGCACGAGCCGACTCGATGGAGGCATTCAAGGCTAGTAAGTTTGTTTGATCAGCGATGCCTCGAATAAAATCTAACACGGTACTTATGTTGTGCGTATCCTGTTCAACACGCTGTATGGTCTCGGCTGTATGTTCGACACCTTCAGCTAGCTGATCAATCACCGATACCGCAACATTAACAACTTGGGACCCGGATTCGGCCTCGGAGTTCGCTTCTTTCGCTGCTTCCGCTGCCGAATGCGCGTTATCCGTCACATGAGATACTGCCACACTCATCTGTGTAATCGCTGTCGCAACGCGTTCAGATTGGTCTTTCTGTTGATTAATTCTATCTTGAGTATTAATCGTCAAAGAGCTCAATTACTCTGATGCCTCGCTAATATGATCAACCAGCTCAGTTAACTGCTTAATGATTCCTTCGACTTGATCTAGAAATTTATTGAAGGTTAGTACCATGCCATTTATTTCTATCACGGGTGAGCTGGACTCAACACGGAGCCCCATATCTAAGGTATGACTAATATGGCTGATTTGTCTCGAAGCATCAGAGATCGGTTTGGAGATGTGTCGGCCGATAAGTAAGGCGCAGATCGCAGCTAACACAGTCACTACTAACACTGGCCAGGCCATTTCCTTCA
>NZ_LWFE01001250.1:0-1337 GCF_001635675.1 Oleiphilus sp. HI0061
CCGCCTCTAGCATGTTGACTTTCAAAGCGACTTAAATTCAATCCCCGTTAAGACAAAAGCATTATTACGCTTTTGACATTTATCCACCAATTCTGTGGATAACTTTGTTGAAAACTTAAGTAAAGACGGTCAAACCCCGCTAGAAATGGCGGCGACACACAAACTGATTATTTTTTAACCAATTAAAAAAGCCTTATTTTTCAATGCCTTATAGTTTCTTTAGTATTTTTGCAAAAAAACGCCATGTTTCATATTGACTTTCTTAGCAAATTCGAAAATGTGCATAAAAACGACGTTTTTCTGACGCGAATTGTAAATAACGCGCTAACTATAGAAGTAGGCGCTCTTTAATCTCGGAAATTTTATCTCGTAAACTTGCTGCCTTTTCGAATTTTAAGTCTTTTGCTGCCTGATACATTTCTTCTTCTAATGAACGCATCTCAGACTCCAGCTCTTTCGGTGTTCGAGCAGCGATTGCCATATCGTACTCCTGACCTGCATCCGCAACTTTATTTTTTGCTTTGCGCTTTCCAGGAATGAAAGAAGCACCTTCCATGATATCACCAACCTTCTTATTCAGGCCTTGGGGCGTAATACCATTTACTTCATTGAAGTTCATCTGCTTTGCTCTACGGCGCTTTGTTTCTGATATCGCCTTCTCCATTGATCGTGTGATTTTATCTCCATATAAGATCGCTCTGCCCTTAACGTTTCTAGCCGCCCGCCCTATCGTCTGAATCAGTGATCTTTCGGAACGAAGAAAACCCTCCTTATCAGCATCGAGAATTGCAACCAGGGCAACTTCCGGCATATCAAGCCCTTCTCTTAACAGATTAATACCTACCAGGACATCAAACTCACCACGACGTAAGTCCTGAATAATTTCAATTCTTTCGACAGTATCTATATCGGAATGCAAGTATCTGACTTGAACGCCATGCTCCATTAAGAAATCTGTGAGATCCTCAGCCATACGCTTTGTTAGCGTTGTAACCAACACTCTTTCGTCTAGCTCGGTTGCCGCATTAATCTCCGACAGCAAATCATCTACTTGAGTTGTAGCAGGCCTCACTTCTATTAGAGGATCAAGCAACCCCGTCGGCCTAACGACCTGCTCAACGGTTTTGTCAGCATGCTCTTCTTCGTAGGTTGATGGTGTCGCGGAAACAAAAATAGACTGGGGAGATATACGCTCCCATTCTTCAAAACGCATAGGCCTATTATCAAGTGCCGACGGAAGCCTAAAACCATACTCCACCAAGGTTTCTTTTCTAGACCTGTCGCCTTTAAACATTGCACCAATCTGAGGAATCGTTACGTGCGACTCATCGATTACC
>NZ_LWFE01001251.1:0-1131 GCF_001635675.1 Oleiphilus sp. HI0061
AGTCAGGACCCGCTCAAGGAACAAGGAAATAATGAATTTCAGATCCACCTTCAGCTTATCAAACTTTGCCATTTGCTTAGTTTGTCTCGCTTATAGCTCAACCGCACTAAGTGGCTACAAAGTATTTTTAGACCCTCGTTCCATGGCTATGGGCGGAACCGGTGTTGCTTCAGCTTCAAAGTTTAACGCGTCCGCTCACAACCCTGCTTTGATTGCCTTCAACCGAGGCGATAAGCCCGACAAGATCTATCTTGCAATAAATAGTGGCCAGCGACAGCTTTACGGAGAGTCTTTTAACTCTGACGTTCTCGACTATCAAAATTCACCAATAGAACAAGACTTTATCAACGCCGCTAACAGCGGAGATATTAGCGACACCAGAGATACCGCTAAACTTCTAAAAGACTCTCTAAGTGAAAAAAGTTTTAGCTCATATCGCTCTGATGAAATGCATAACTTTAACTTGTTAGTGGATACTGACCCGCTAACTATCAATTTCTACACTCGCCGTGAAATTCGCAAAGTAAGCACCATCCTAAATAAAGATGCAGCAACTATTGATGACATTGTTAGACAAGTAGAAACTACTGGCCTTGCGGAATCCACAGGTATTGAAGACCTATTAAGTTCATCGGTTGAAAGCACTCAATTTGACTATGAAGAAATGGGCGCAACCGTCGCTACAACCAATGTTATTGATTATAACATGCCCATATCGTGGGGTTTTACACCCAAACTGATTCAGTTCAATGCATCTCAAGTTTCAAGGCCGCTAGATGAATACGATGTGAATAACGCTCCGGCTGACAGACCTAGTGATAGCAACCTAGAATGGAACGTAGATATAGGCTTAGCAATCCTGTTTACCGACAACTTTTTACGTGAAGAATTCGGCCTGGATGGTTGGTGGCTAGAAGGCGAGTGGGTATTCGGTATTTCTGGAATGAATATGTTTCCAACCGACATTTCAACATTCTCCCCTCCCGTACCCACTGATGAATTACCTCGAGGCAAGCCTTCAGTTCAAGCACGCTATAAAGTGGGTTTAGCCACTTACCGTGAAGACTATATGATGACGCTTGATATTGATCTAAACGAAGATGAAGTGTTCGCCTTCGAAGGCAATACCCG
>NZ_LWFE01001252.1:0-1539 GCF_001635675.1 Oleiphilus sp. HI0061
AACGTGAACGACTCATCGGGTAACCCTGCCAACACCGTTAATCGAACGGTCAATGTTCAGGATACCGGCGCTCCTAGCATCACCGTGTTAGGTAGCAGCCCACTTAACCATGAGCTAAATACCCCTTATACCGATGCTGGTGCGACTGCGAATGACGCACTTGACGGAGACCTATCTGCAGGCATTATAGTTGGCGGCACAATGGTCGACTCTAGCGTTGCTGGCACTTATATCATTACCTATGATGTCAGTGACTCCAATGGAAATCCTGCACCTCAACAAACACGTACGGTTAACGTGAATGACTTTACTGACCCCGTCATTACACTTATCGGAGATAGTTTTGTAAGTGTTGATATTGACAGTATTTATACAGATGCGGGGGCAAGCGCTTCGGATAATATAGATGGCGACATTTCATCCAATATAATCCCTAGTGGTTTCGTTGACACCAGTACCCCTGGAAGCTACACACTTAACTATGACGTGAGTGACGCCGCTGGCAATGCTGCAGCCACTGTTTCCCGAACTGTAAACGTATCAGACAGCTCAGGACCAACAATCACATTAATCGGTGGTGACACCATCGAGCACCAACAAGGCACGATATTCAACGACCCTGGTGCAAGTGCTTTCGACGCTGTCGACGGAGACGTTTCTTCAAATATCTCTATTACCGGCTTTGTTAACGCAAGCGTCGCAGGTAGCTATGCCCTAACCTACAACGTCAGTGACTCTCAAGGAAACCCTGCAACCCCGGTAACTCGTACTGTCAATGTTGCAGACTCCTTACCACCTGTTATCACGCTGATCGGAGATAACCCTCTTCATGTTGAGTTAAATGGCAGCTTTACTGAACTTGGCGCGACTGCTAGCGATAGTGTCGACGGAGACTTAAGCTCTGCAATTATTATTTCCGGTGACGCTGTCAATACCTCTATTGCTGGAACCTATATCACTCGTTATAACGTCAGCGATAACACAGGTAATTCCGCTATAGAAGTAACTCGAACAGTCCTTGTTTCAGATACGACGATCCCCGTTATTTCACTACTGGGCTCAAACCCTATGAGCATTGCATTGGGAAGCATCTTCAGCGACCCGGGCGCAACAGCAAGTGATAATATCGATGGAAATATTTCCACTAGCATTATCCCTAGCGGTAGCGTGGACCCAACAACTTTGGGCAGCTATACGCTTTCCTATGACGTCAGCGATAGTGCTGGTAACGCTGCACTTACCGTAACTAGAGTTGTTAACGTTGAAGATAATAGCGCACCACTTATCAGCCTATTAGGTGACAACCCAATGGACATATCGCTCGGCGGCAGCTACAACGAGGCCGGAGCGACTGCGACCGATAACGTTGATGGTGACTTAACAAGCAGCATTGCTATTAACGGATCAGTTGATACGGACACACCTGGAACGTACACCATTAGCTATAGTGTCAGTGACAGCGAGGGTAATGTTGGTAATGCTACCCGCCAAGTCAATGTAATCGATAACACTAGTAGCGATACCGTTCCACCGGTTATC
>NZ_LWFE01001253.1:0-2805 GCF_001635675.1 Oleiphilus sp. HI0061
AAAATCGGGCAGGTCATGGCGCTTTATGGCGAACACTTTCTGCCACCTGAAGTTACCGAAGCTCTCCATACTCTTGAAGAAAATACTACTGCGCTGGAATGGCCGGTCATTCGAGGTGTTTTGTTCGAGCACCTTGGCGCAGCGAATATGGATAAGCTTGAAGTTGAAGAAGAGCCAATAGGCACAGCTTCGCTAGGACAGGTTCATCGTGCAAAAATAATCGAAACAGGTGAAGTCATTTGCTTGAAGGTTCAGTACCCGGGAGTTGCTCAGGCAATTGATGCCGATCTGGATGCTGTCGCACAAATACTTCGCTTGGCGAGGGTGGTTACTGCAGGACCAGCGTTTAACGATTGGTTGGAAGAGGTTAGAGTGATGATGCATCGGGAGGTAGATTACCACCTAGAAGCTGAAACGACAGCCCGCTTCTCTCAAATGCTTCAAGATGATCCTCGATTCATTGTTCCAAAAGTGTATTTTCAGTTCTCCTGCGAAAATGTTATGGCTACAAGCTACGAAGAGGGTGAAAATGTTTCTAGCGAGCGTGTTGCTGAGTTGTCTCAGGCGCGTCGTAATAATCTGGCTAAATCATCTTTGGCGCTGTTTCTGCAAGAGTTGTTCGTCTGGCACGAGATTCAAACTGATCCAAATTTCGGTAATTATCGAATACGAATTGGTGAAGAGAGTGGCAAAGATAGAATAGTGTTACTGGATTTTGGCGCTGTGCAAAAGTATCCACAGCAATTTATTAACCCTGTATGTCAAATGATTTCAGCTGCTTATGAAGCTGACCTGGAAGGTGTTATTCGTGGTGGGATTGCGTTAAAGTTTATGCAAGCAGACTGGCCGCGAAAAATCCTGGAAGAGTTTGCCGGGGTTTGTATTGCAGTGCTGGAGCCTTTAGCGAAAGACCAGTCTGCTGCGGGTTCTGAATCTTTTAATGAGCAGGGAGAGTATCGTTGGCGCGATAGTGATTTGCCTTCACGTATTGCCAAGCGAGCTGCTGTTTCGGCAATTAGTCGTTACTTTAAAATTCCGCCAAAAGAATTTGTGTTCCTGAATCGAAAGCTGGTAGGCGTCTATACCTTTATTTCGGTACTTAATGGTCAGTTTAAGGGGCAGGACCTATTGGCACCTTATGTTGAAGCCTTTAACGTCCGGTAGCCATTCTCCGTTTTCCTTTAAACATTTCAAGAAGCCCGCAACTTATCAAACAAATATCGCCAAGTTAGCTGAAATCCTTTAGAATGCGCGGTTTGGTTGCCACTTATTCCGAGTGCTCAATTTAGATATCAACCTTAGAGTAAAATAATCCAGTGAGTAGTCTTAAACATATTCGTAATTTCTCAATAATTGCCCATATTGACCACGGTAAGTCGACCTTGGCTGATCGTTTTATTCAGGATTGTGGCGGGCTGTCGTCCCGTGAGATGGAAGCTCAGGTACTCGATTCCATGGATATCGAGCGAGAACGTGGTATTACGATCAAGGCCCAGAGTGTCACACTCGATTATAAGGCAAAAGATGGCGAAACCTATCAGCTAAACTTCATCGATACTCCGGGGCACGTAGACTTTTCGTATGAAGTGTCACGTTCTCTCGCTGCCTGTGAGGGTGCGTTATTGGTTGTCGATGCTGGTCAGGGGGTCGAGGCTCAGTCGGTGGCAAATTGTTATACCTCCATCGAAATGGGCTTGGAGGTACTTCCTGTACTAAATAAAATGGATTTGCCACAGGCCGATCCTGAGCGAGTAACCCAAGAGATTGAGGATATTATCGGAATCGATGCGTCGGGAGCGGTTCCCTGTAGTGCTAAAAGTGGCATGGGAGTTGAAGATGTTCTTGAAGCTCTAATCGAAGTGGTTCCACCTCCAGAGGGTGATGTTGATGCTGACCTTCAGGCGCTTATTATTGATTCCTGGTTTGATAATTACTTGGGTGTTGTATCTCTCGTACGAGTTAAAGAAGGCACCTTGCGTAAAGGCGATAAAATCTTAATCAAGTCAACGGGCAAAACCCACCAAATTGATGCTGCGGGAGTGTTTACACCGAAGCGTCATGAGACCGGCATTCTTAGAGCAGGTGAAGTTGGTTTTGTTGTTGCGGGTATTAAAGACATTCATGGCGCGCCAGTTGGTGATACCATCACCCATGCTAAAACTCCTGAAGTAGAGCAGTTGCCAGGCTTTAAGAAAGTCCAGCCACAGGTCTATGCCGCTTTGTTTCCAGTTAGTTCTGATGACTATGAGTCGTTTCGCGATGCCTTGGAAAAACTCACCTTAAATGACGCTTCTTTACATTATGAACCTGAGACCTCCGATGCGCTTGGCTTCGGGTTCCGCTGTGGTTTCTTGGGTATGCTCCATATGGAGATTATCCAGGAGAGACTCGAACGAGAATATAACTTAGATTTATTGACCACTGCGCCAACAGTTATTTACGAACTAGTGATGCGTAATGGTGAGGTTATTAAAGTAGATAACCCGTCTCGTCTACCAGACCCCGGTGCAGTAGAGGAGATGAGAGAGCCAATCGTAGAGGCAAATATTCTCGTACCACAAGAGCATTTGGGGAATGTAATTAGTCTTTGTGTTGAGAAACGAGGCATTCAGAAGGATATGCAATTTCTGGGAGGGCAGGTCTCTCTCAAATATGATTTACCAATGAATGAAGTGGTACTCGACTTCTTTGACCGTATCAAATCAGTCAGTCGGGGCTTCGCGTCGCTAGATTATCACTTTGTACGGTTTGAAACGTCTAATTTGACCAAACTGGACGTTCTAATAAACGGTGACAAAGTTGACG
>NZ_LWFE01001254.1:0-509 GCF_001635675.1 Oleiphilus sp. HI0061
CTAAAAGTGGCATGGGAGTTGAAGATGTTCTTGAAGCTCTAATCGAAGTGGTTCCACCTCCAGAGGGTGATGTTGATGCTGACCTTCAGGCGCTTATTATTGATTCCTGGTTTGATAATTACTTGGGTGTTGTATCTCTCGTACGAGTTAAAGAAGGCACCTTGCGTAAAGGCGATAAAATCTTAATCAAGTCAACGGGCAAAACCCACCAAATTGATGCTGCGGGAGTGTTTACACCGAAGCGTCATGAGACCGGCATTCTTAGAGCAGGTGAAGTTGGTTTTGTTGTTGCGGGTATTAAAGACATTCATGGCGCGCCAGTTGGTGATACCATCACCCATGCTAAAACTCCTGAAGTAGAGCAGTTGCCAGGCTTTAAGAAAGTCCAGCCACAGGTCTATGCCGCTTTGTTTCCAGTTAGTTCTGATGACTATGAGTCGTTTCGCGATGCCTTGGAAAAACTCACCTTAAATGACGCTTCTTTACATTATGAACCTGAGACCTCCGAT
>NZ_LWFE01001255.1:0-1949 GCF_001635675.1 Oleiphilus sp. HI0061
GCACGGTTTCCAACTGTTCCGCTCCGCTGTTTAAGCTTCTCAGGTACATTTTAATTTGTAGAGGTTTCGTTGGTGGTGTGTTCCTAGGGAGTCCGGTAAAGTCGCCATCTAGGGTGTTTTTGTCTCTGGGCAAGTACAAAGGTTTTAACGTGGTGTTTGGTGTAGTTGGGTGTTCTAAAACATCTAACCAGTTCATCAAACATCACTCCGGCCACAAAAACACGTGGCCTACGTTGGACGCACGATAGAGCCGTGCGCCGTTTATAAAAGCGTTAAGTGACCATATGAAAAATATAATTCTAACGATAATAATTGGACTACTAGCAGGTTGTGGTTTTCAACAATATAAACCAAACGAAAGCTTGGTTATCGGAAACCAAAGCTGTACCTCTTTGTCTGGTAAATACACCTTAAACTTCGAAAACTATTCACATTACAATAGCCTTGGTTTTTGGCAACTTCGTCAATACGATCAATTTGAAATAAATGCATCCGCTAATGAACTATTGTTCACTGGGTACAAAAATGAATCTGTAGTTAATTCATCACAAATACTACGTCCTGACTGGTCTTGCTCAAAGGGTATTCTTGCCATCGATATCAAAAATGAAACTCAAAATAATGGTGGTGTAACAGTCTATGAGGCAAGATCATTACAGCTATATTCTTACAAAGCTGGCGAAGTTTACGTTCGCTATAAACAAACTAGTACGGGCCTGGCTTTCTTAATTCCGGTAAGCACCTTCGATGATAGTGTAGTTAAATTAAATGCACTGCATTAAATCACTTAACAAGTTTATCAAACCTCGTTCCGCCCACGAAGGAACGTGGGCTACACTGGACGCGCAAAGACACGCGCGCCGTTTATAAAAGCGTTATATTTAGGGAGTAGTAATGAAAATTGGAAGTTCTATCGTATGTTTGGCAGTAATATTTTTAGCCGCCTGCAGTAGTGGGGGTAATGATACGCCAGACCCGCTCGGAATAAATGGTCTTTGGTCTGCTTCCTGCTATTACGATGAAGAATATGGCGATTATAATCTCGAGTCTTATATATTTAATGGTTACAGTCTAACCGCAAGTTTGGAAGTTTACTCAAATTCATTGTGCACTGGTCAGCCTGATATAGAAGTTAGTGGCAGTGGTACTTTTACACTTGGAAATACAGTTATTACCGCTGGCGGTCCTGAAGCCATCGAGTTCGATGTCATTCTAAAAATAGAAGATCAAACGCTTCAAGTTGCTGACCTTATTCGTGTAGATGGCGACTCACTAAACTGGGGTGTCTATATTGATGGCTCCATTAGGCCAACAGAAATAGACTTTGATGAAACGTATTTTAGACAATAAATATAACAAGTACATCAATGATCGCCCACAAAAGAAATTGTGGGCTGGACCGTCGCTACGCTCCGGCCCATTATGTAAGCGTTACATGCCAATGGAGAGCATTACATGAGGTTAACGACTCTAGTCTTTTTTGCTTTTTTGACTGGGTGTAGTACCCACCAAACAACATTAAAGCAAGATGGTGGTTACAAAATATATGCCATAGAAGAGCAAAAGATTTTTCAATTGACATATCAAGAAATCACATCAATCGTTGATGATGAAATCGTTAATGAAATTGATGGTCCAGAAAGAGGATTCTCTACCAGAATGACTTGGGGTCTGGATTGGTATAACGTCTTCGTCAAGATTGTTCCCGTTGAGGGTGTTAGTTTAAGCGGTAAGAATGTTAAGGGCTATTTTGTAGAGCTTGGCGGAAAAGGAACTTACCCGACTTCAAGGCCGCAAAAAATTATTGATAATATTCAGAAAAAGCTTGAAGAATCAGGTACGGGGGTAATGGTTAGCTCATACAGAAAATCATCCTACCAGTTTGAGCGCGACCGGTGGCGCCTAAACGAGAAGGCATCTGCTAGAGATAACGGTGATTCGGTTATGGA
>NZ_LWFE01001256.1:0-12645 GCF_001635675.1 Oleiphilus sp. HI0061
CCGGCATAGTCGAATTAACTTTGTTACCCCAGAGCAAAGGCACTTAGGTCTGGATGAAGAAATATTATCGAAGAGGGATGAGCTTTATCGCAAGATGAAAAGAAAGAACCAAATAAGGTGGTCAAAAGCTACGCGGAACTGGGAGAAAGTGGGTGACGTTAAGTTGAACCCGGAGAAGGAAAAACAAGCAGCTTAAATGCTCAGGCGACAACTACCTTGAAAAACGCCGGATGCGGCAGCACATTTACCGTTCAGCTATTATTAGATATTGGGAAACGCCACAAGCCATCAACACACTTGAGCCACGAGAACGTGACAACAAAGCCTCTCTAGGCAGTTTCAATATTTTGTTGGTAGAAGATGTCAAAACAAACCAATTGATAGCCGAAGTGATTCTTGATGAAAACAACTACCCTTGCACCACCGCTAATAATGGGCAGGAAGCCATTCAAATATTGAAAGAAAGTAATACACAATTCGACCTGATATTAATGGACTGCCAAATGCCAATTATGGATGGCTACGAAGCGACTAGAAAAATTCGAAAAGGGTCTGCGGGTGAACATTATACAAGAATACCAGTGGTCGCCATGACAGCTCACGCGATGAAAGGCGATCGAGACAAGTGTATCGAAGCGGGTATGAACGACTATTTATCAAAACCTTTTTCACCAGAAGAAATGTTAGAAAAACTACAATACTGGTTATAAAAGAACGGTTAGCATATTAAGCGAGCTATTAACTATAACTTATAAATCAAGCGTGATTAGGTAGAAATTATGAAAAGCTTATTATTCTCTACAAATTTAGCATTATTGGGGCTACTTACAGCAACCCTTGCTTATTCTTCCGAAAAACAGGTATCCCTTTCTTACGTTGATTACCCACCCTACTACGGAAAGACTCTAGAGAATGGAGGCCCTATAAGTGAAATCATTTCAGCTGCTTTTAAATTAAAAAATTACAAAGTAACGAAAGAACAACTGCCATGGTCTAGAGCGCTAGAATGGACCAAAGAAGGTAAATTCGACGGTATCTATACCGCCTGGTACAGGAAAGATCGAGAAAAAGATTTCGCCTATTCTGCAGAGCTCCCTGCAAATAAAGTAGTTTTATTCAAACGCAAAGACGCTCAAATCAATTATCAAAGTTATTCAGATCTAAAACCCTACACCATCGGCGTTGTTCGCGGATACGCCAACCCACCAGGCTTCGATGAAGCAGGCCTAACCCTCGCCCCCGTAACGACAGATAAACAGAACCTATTAAAATTATCTGCTTCCCGAATAGATTTAGTATTAGTAGATAAAGCACTAGGAAATTACATCATTAAAACGCAAATTCCTGATATGGCAAATCAACTCTAATCACTTGAGCCACCGCTAAAAAAAGATCCGCAATACTTGATGTTTTCAAGAAGTTCGCCTGGCTACCAAATAAAACTCAATGATTTTAACGATGGTCTGAAACAACTCAAAGAGTCGGGGGAAATAAAAGCGATCCTAGAAAAGCATGGGTTACAGTAGATAACTGTATCCTATCTGGGTCTAAGGTCAAATATTAGCCCTTACCCTATAGTAAGTTCGATAAGGGGCTTTTTAGCTATTCGCTGGTTACTGAATATCTTCAGAAAACTTGTCTCGACCAGAAAAGTATAGATTCTAGTCCTTGGGTGGAGGCGGTGCGAGGACTTCTCTAGATCCATTATGGCCGGCAGCACTGACAACACCAGCTTGCTCCATTGCTTCAACCAGGTTTGCAGCTCGGTTATAGCCTACCTTCAGCTTTCTCTGCACTGAGGAGATAGATACTCTTCTGGTTTCCGTAACAAATGCTACAGCCAGGTCGAACAAGGCATCTTGTTCGTTGTCTCCACCACCTTCTTCTGCAAAGGCTGCTACCGCGGGGTCTGAGCTATCGCCACCAGATAGAACCTCTTCAAGATAATTAGGTTGCCCGCGTTCTTTCCATGCTTCAACCACCTTATGAACTTCGTGGTCATCAACAAAAGCACCGTGAACACGAATTGGCACACCACTACCTGGTGGCATATATAGCATATCACCGTGACCCAAGAGCTGCTCTGCTCCACCCTGGTCCAATACGGTTCTAGAGTCGATCTTTGATGATACCTGGAAGGATATACGGGTAGGAACGTTTGCTTTGATCAAACCGGTAATGACGTCAACTGAGGGACGCTGAGTTGCGAGAATAAGGTGGATACCGGCGGCTCTTGCTTTTTGTGCGATACGCGCGATTAGCTCTTCGACCTTCTTGCCAACAATCATCATCATGTCGGCAAACTCATCAATAATTACCACTATAAAGGGTAAAGTCTCAAGATCCGGACGGTCACTTTCTTCATTTCTTAGGTGTAAATCTGGCACCCAGATAGGGTCCTTCATGGGCTCGCCGCGCTCAATAGCTTCTTTAACCTTTCGGTTATAGCCTGCAATGTTACGAACGCCCAAAGAAGCCATCAACTTATAACGGCGCTCCATTTCGGCAACACACCAACGCAGAGCATTCGCAGCCTCTTTCATATCGGTTACCACTGGGGTTAATAGGTGCGGTATACCATCATAAATTGAAAGCTCCAACATCTTTGGATCAACCATGATAAAACGCACTTCATCAGGTTGTGCTTTAAACAGCATACTTAGAATCATACTGTTAACACCAACCGACTTACCTGAACCCGTCGTACCGGCTACCAGCAAGTGCGGCATTTTCGCCAAGTTTGTAACGACCGGGTCGCCTGCAATATCGTTTCCTAACGCCAGGGTAACCGGTGACTCTGCATCATCATAATCCTTAGATAGCAAAACTTCGCTAAAGCGGACAATCTCTCGGTGCTCATTTGGTATCTCGATACCAACTACTGACTTACCAGGGATAACTTCAACCACCCTGACAGCAAGTACTGCCAAAGAACGAGCCAGATCCTTCGCTAGATTAGAAATCTTACTAACTTTTACACCGGGGGCTGGCTGAATCTCAAAACGTGTAATCACCGGGCCGGGATTAACCTCTACAACTTCCGCTTTGACACCAAAGTCGCCCAGCTTCTCTTCAAGTAGCCTAGACATATGCTCGAGCATCTCTTTGGAGAAGCCGAGTTTTTTATTAGTTTCTGCAGGATCAAGTAAAGATATAGACGGTAAAGGACCCTCTGAAGCAATAAACAAACTCCCCTGCTTTTCATCTTCCAAGCGCTTACTTGCTTTGCTCTTCTTAACAAAAGGTGAGATTTTAATTCCAGACTTCGTTTCGCTAGACGCATCACTTGCAACCTCAACATCATCTGCTTTGCCTTGCGCCTTGGTACCCGCTTTGACCTGAATAGGCGGCGACTGTTCAAGCTCGGAATCTACTGGAGAATATGGTTGTTTGCCTTTTGAAGTCTTAGGTGAGGCACGGCCCTTATCATCAATATAAGGCTCACTTCGCTTAGTGGCTTCACCCGTATCGGTTTTCTTAGAAAGCTTTTCTTTTAAAGCAGTGAGTTTTCCTTTAAGCAAAGAAACGGACCCTGTACTTGAATCTTTTTCGGCACGCTCCGGTGAAACATCGTTAACAGGGCGACGATCGTTAATATGAATTTCTCTTTCTTTAACTTGCTCTGCGATTTGAGAGGCTTCAGCGTCGCGCTTAAGCTTTTGATCAAGGCGCAGATCACGTTTATCAAGATACTTTGAATATAGGCGCTTAATAACGACAGATAATTTATCGTAAAGTTTAATCGTCAACGCTCCGGTTTTATCCATCAGCCCTAACCAGGAAATCCCGGTAAAAACTGTCAGACCAAATAGAAGCATCGACACTAACATCAAAGTAGTGCCCAGGATGTTAAATTGAGCGAGCATACTGTTTGATAATTCCATACCAACAATACCACCCGAAACGTTATCTAAGCCTGCGACCGAATAAATAGCCAATAAACCCGTGGCACCAAGCAAAGTCAGAACAAAACCGATAACCCGAATGATAAACATTGGCCAATGAAAGACCTTCCTGGACTTTCTATTCTTAAAAAGCAGCGCGGCGCGATAGCCGATTAATATTGGGAAGAGGTAGGAAACATAGCCAAAAAAGTGCAGCAGTATATCGGCAAACCATGCACCGGCTTTACCACCGTAATTTGAAGCAACCTGATTTGTACCCGTGCTACTCCAACCAGGATCCATCGGAGAGTGGGAAATTAATGCAGCGAACAGAAAAATGCAGACAGCAACCGTTAGAATCAAGGCACCTTCACGCGAGCCTTGGGATAAATAGGCATGAAAATGATGTTGTTCTGAGTTACTACTACCAGGTTGTGCCATGTCGCTTATCACTGAATTACTAACTATGGTTGGCGAATCGAAAAAATATAAGTGTACGGACTATAGCTAACAGTATAGGAAAGCTTGAGGTATTTTTTAACTTTTATCGTTAATTATATGAAATATAGGAAAAAAGCTTTGCAGCAACAGGCTTTATTAAGCGATTGCTGCAATGCCACGACTCAAGTCTGCGATTAAGTCATCAGTGCTTTCAAGCCCAACCGAGATTCGAATCAAATTATCACTGATACCCGATTTATCACGATCTTCCTGACTTAAACGACCATGAGTCGTTGTCGCAGGATGAGTAATCGTAGATTTAGCGTCACCTAAGTTAGCGGTAATTGAAACAAACTCCAGCGCATCTATAAAGCGCCAAGCTGCTGCCTTGTCTCCCTTAATTTTAAAGGACAATACACCGCTATTTCCTGTTTGTTGGGATGCAACCAGGTCTGCCTGAGGATGACTTGCTAAGCCAGAGTAAAACACTTGGTCAACTTCAGCTTGTTCTGACAACCACTGAGCGATTTTCATAGCCCCATCACCGTGAGCTTTCATACGTATACTCAGGGTTTCTAAGCCCTTCAGCATCACCCAGGCATTAAAGGGGCTCAAGGCAGCACCGCCAGAACGGATAAAACCATGAACCTCTTCGATAATTGCATTTGAGCCGACAACCGCGCCACCCAAACAACGTCCTTGGCCGTCAATGTATTTAGTCGCTGAATGCACTACGATATCAGCACCAAGCTTCAAAGGCTGCTGCAAGATAGGTGTACACATGCAGTTATCAACAACAAGCAAGCAGCCTTTCGAATGACGCCCTTGTCTCGCCAGTTCTGCCAGTCTTGCGATATCAACTACTTCACACAGTGGGTTCGACGGCGATTCAAGGAATAGAAACCTAGTATTGTCCTTGATGCTGGTCTGCCATTGCTCGTAATCAGTCAGATCAACAAAGCTAATCTCAACACCAAACTTCTTTACAAACTTTTCTAGCAGAACTGTCGTCGTGCCAAAAACACTGCGCGAACAAATGACATGATCACCCTGCTCTAACAGAGCGTAGCAAACAGACATAATAGCAGCCATACCCGATGCTGCAGCAACACCACGCTCGCCTCCTTCTAAGGCAGCTAAGCGCGCCTCAAACATCGCAACCGTTGGATTGGTGAAACGCGCATAGATGTTCCCAGGCTCTTCGCCTGCAAATCGTGCAGCAGCTTCTTGCGCTGAATTAAACACAAAGCTTGAGGTCGGAAAAATCGCTTCGCTGTGTTCAAGCTCAGGACTTCTAATTTGCCCAGCTCGTACTGCAAGCGTCTCTAAACCAACACCGTCCAAATTTGGAACGGGAATATTACCTTTCGGTGGCTGGCTATTCGCCATCTCTTCTCACCTTTAATTCGAATTTTTAGTTTTCTATGACAAATAATGAGCTAATTCAGCCTTAATTGTCGTTATGAAGATCGATAGTGGCGTCATCTTCATTTAACTTCTTTTTGTTTGAATCATTACGTGCTTGCTCAAGCCTGTCGAGGTAATCACCACATATATCACCCGTTGGATAGACTCCGTTGAAGACCGAGCAATCAAACTCATCAATGTCTTCGTTTCCATCTTTCGCACAACGAATAAGATCTTCCAGGTCTTGATAAACTAGCCAGTCTGCACCAATAATTTCCTGAATATCTTCAACCGTGCGGTCATGTGCAATCAACTCAGTTGCAGCAGGCATATCGATACCGTAAACATTTGGGTATCTTACCTCAGGCGCGGCAGATGCAAAGTACACGTTTTTAGCACCAGCGTCTCTAGCCATTTGTACGATTTCACGACATGTCGTACCCCGTACAATTGAGTCATCGACCAACATAACGTTTTTATCTTTAAACTCTAGTTCAATGGGGTTCAACTTCTGACGTACCGACTTCTTACGCTGATTCTGGCCTGGCATAATAAAAGTACGACCAATATAGCGGTTCTTGATGAAGCCTTCGCGAAACTTCACACCCAACTCCACCGCCATTTGCATTGCAGAGGTACGGCTAGTATCGGGGATAGGCATGACAACGTCGATATCGTGATCAGGACGCAGTCGTTTTACTTTTTGGGCAAGTGTTTCACCCATACGCAGGCGCGCCTTGTAAACAGAGACCTTATCTATAATAGAATCAGGGCGCGCGAAGTATACGTGCTCGAAAATACAAGGTGTCAGTTTAGGGTTTTCAGAACATTGCTGTGTATGCAGTGTTCCATCATTCTCAATATAGATCGCTTCACCAGGCTCTATATCGCGCACAAGCTCAAAGCCTAGGGCAGCAAGCGCTACGCTTTCGGAAGAAATCATATATTCGGTGCCCTGCTCCGTCTCACGCTTGCCATAGCAAACCGGACGAATACCGTAAGGGTCACGAAAAGCCAACACGCCGTAGCCAGTGATCATGGCAATGACTGCATAGGCGCCTCGGCACCGCTTATGAACTTCTTTAACCGCGTTAAAGATTTCTACTTGCGTAGGTACCAGCTTTCCTTGCTCCTGAAGCTCGTGAGCAAAGACATTCAATAGTACTTCTGAATCGGAATTAGTGTTTACATGACGTAAATCCGACTTCAGAACCCCACTCGCTAGCTCAGCCGTATTAGTCAGATTACCGTTATGCGCTAAGGTAATACCATAAGGAGAGTTAACATAAAAAGGCTGAGCTTCCGCAGAACTAGAAGAGCCTGCAGTTGGGTAGCGCACATGCCCAATACCTACACTGCCTTGCAGGCGTTTCATATGCCGTGTACGAAAAACATCACGTACTAGGCCATTATCCTTTCTTAAAAAGAAACGATCATCTTGGCAGGTAACAATGCCGGCAGCGTCCTGGCCGCGATGTTGCAAAACGGTTAATGCATCATACAACGATTGATTCGCGTTGTTTTTTCCAACAACACCTACGATGCCACACATATGACTACCTCTTTAAAAACGTTTCTATCAAACTTTGGTTTCTTTATGACTTTCGAATACTGATCGAGACCATTGCTCTAATATAGACAAATTCTCGATCATTACCGAATTTTGCCACCAGTCGCTTTGCTCAAAAGGCGTTAAGCGAACAATGGCTACAAGCACAACTGCAAGAATTAACCCCCTGGCAAGACCAAACACAATTCCTAGCATTCTATCTATTGGGGTTAAGCCAGTTAAACGTATCAAAGCACCAACAATGAAGTTGATACCAGCACCCACCAGCAAGGTACCTATAAACAACATAATAAATGCTGCGATGGTTCTTAGTACTGGTTCATTAATTGAGTCAATCAATAAGGTTTGGAGATTAGGATGAAAGCTGCGCGCCACAATAAAGGCAACCACCCATGTAGCAAGCGACAAGGCTTCCTTAACAAAACCTCGCCTGAGACTCATTAAACTTGAAAGTGAGATAATGACGATGAGCGTCCAGTCGGCCCAATTTAAACCTGACATTTAAAGCGCATTAACCCCGTTAGTCTCTGACTTGCAATGATACATTTAACCCAAACAAATGATATCCAAAAAACAGGCGCGCATAATAACAAAGATAATGGGGGTTACGCATCAAAAAAGATGAGTCGACTATCAACCTTATACTTTTGGTCGAGTTTCTTCTTGGTTTTTTCAGCTTCACGCTTCTTAACAAAAGGACCGGTGAAGACCCTAATCGCTTTTTTACCGCCCAACAAAACTTCTTTTGTATGCCCGTCAAAACCATCGGCCCTGAGTTTGTCTCTTAGCTTATAAGCGTTCTCAGTTTTACTAAACGTTCCTAACTGAACCATCCAAATATTTTTAAAAACGGGCAAATGCGACACTTTTGGCTTGGAAGCCAGTGGACGTTTAGAGGCTGCTACGACAGGCTTAACTTCTTTGGGCTTAGGGGATTTTTTGACAGCTGCTGGGCTGGAAGGACTCTTTACCTGGACATCATCCGAAGGTTTTGACGCCTCATCGCTTAGGGCGCCAAGCTCAATTTTCTTAATAGCTTTCTCAGAGGGGCTTGGCTTAAGCAACTCATCACCCTCTACAACTTTACCCGTGTCGCTATCGACCGAGAGCACTTTGAACTGAGGTTGAACCGGCTTACCGATCTCTATTGTTTTATAGTCAGGTTTGGGTGGCACCGGTACTAAAAGACTTCGTCCTTCGTTATGAGGCTTATCAAAAATCATTGGCAGAAATATAATCGCCAAAGACAAGATAACGAACGCTCCGACCAAGCGTTGCTTTAAACTATCAACTGATTCACTCATAACTATCCATAAACTTTTTTGCGGCTTCGACAGTAAAGAACGAGCCAAACACTAACACAAGCGACTCTTTACCAGTAGTCATAGCCGATATTTCCTTCTCTTTTTGCTCTAGGCTAAACGCAAGTGCTTGATCTATCGTCTCGAAGCTAAGAACCTTATCGGACACTTCAGAAAGCACACTCTGCAATTCGGCAATAGACATTGCTCTGTCAACATTCAATGGCGCTATTAGCCAGCGATCCACAGATTCTGAAAGTTCCGCGACAACGCCTCGAACATCTTTATCTGCTAACGCAGAGAACACAACTTCAATTTTATCTTTTCCCTCACCCTCTTTTAACAAAAAGGACTTTAGGAACCTTGCTGCGTGAGGATTATGGCCTACATCAAAATATAAGCCTTTTACTTGGCTAGACTGTTCAAGGCGCCCTGACAACTTAACATTGCACATGCTTCGATATACCGAGTCGGCATCCAGCGAGCGGCCATCAAGCAATAGAGCGATTAACTGATAGGCGAGAAGAATATTGTTATCGGGTAAATTTAGCTTTGGAAACCCCTGAAACTTGAACCTACTCAAATCTTTCTGGGCAACACTCACCAAGTCATCGTCAATATAGAAATCTTCATGACAGACCAAGGTTTGACAAGCGAGCTTCTCAGCACATTCAAAGACGCTTTGAGGAAGGTTTTCACCAGCCAAAAATGGCTGACCTTTCCTTAGGATACCAGCCTTCTCTCTGCCTATTTGTTGAATATCGTCGCCGAGCCAGTCAATGTGATCAATGTCGATTGAAGTAATCACGGAGATATCTGCATCAACGATATTTACGGCATCCAAGCGCCCTCCTAAACCGATTTCGAGCAACACGACATCAAGATCTGCATTAAAGAGGACGTACAAAGCAGCCAAGGTGCCGAACTCAAAGTAGGTAAGCGGAGTGTCTCCCCTCACCTCGTCAATATATTGGAAGGCCTCAACAAGCTGATGGTCACTTGCATCAACGCCAAGCAATTGGACTCGTTCGTTGTATTTAGATATATGTGGAGAAGTATAGGTACCACACCTTAGCCCTTGCGAAGCCAGGCCAGCTTGGCTCAAAGCAATTGTCGAGCCCTTGCCATTAGTACCTGCGACCACCACAATTTTTCGCGGGCGCGCCTCAAAGCTCATTTTTTGGTAGACAGACTTTACTCTATCTAAGCCAAGCTCAATTTCTTTTGGGTGAGATTGTGATATGTGGCTTAGCCACTGATCGAGAGTGTTTAGCACGTTAGGCATGACTTAGGTAGACTGAAGCTCTTCACTCTCAGGTTCGGAATCAGAACCATCGCTATCAGCACTACTTTCTTCAGGTTTAGTCTCTTTAACTTCGTCCGGCGCTACTTTCGCCACTCTGAACTCTGTCAGTTTTGAAATAAGCGAAGACAAGCGATCCCTTAGTTCATGGCGCTCTAGTATCATATCGATTGCGCCATGCTCTAGCAAAAACTCACTCCGTTGAAAACCTTCTGGTAGCTTCTCTCGCACAGTTTGCTCAATAACACGTGGTCCGGCGAAGCCTATCAAAGCATTTGGTTCTGCGATATTCAAATCGCCCAACATCGCCAGACTAGCAGATACTCCACCAAATACAGGGTCTGTTAGTACAGAAATATAGGGAAGTCGTGCCTCTTTTAACTTCTCAAGTGCAGCGGCTGTTTTCGCCATTTGCATAAGTGAGATCAAGGCCTCCTGCATCCGCGCACCACCACTGGCACTAAAGCAAATCAATGGTTTACTTTCATCAAGACATAATTTTATCGCGCGAACAAATTTCTCCCCGACGACAGCCCCCATAGAACCACCAAGAAAAGAGAACTCAAATGCAGCAACGACAACCGGAACACCGTTTACTTCACCCTTAAAAGTAATCAAAGCGTCTTTTTCACCGCTCGCTTTTTGATTCGATACCAACCTGTCTTTGTATTTCTTCGTGTCTTTAAACTTCAGACGATCAACCGGCTCAAGGTTGGCATTAAGCTCAACCCGGTTATCGGGGTCAAGAAAGAGATCAATTCGCTGGCGAGCGGATACACGCATATGATGTTGGCATTTAGGGCAAACATTAAGATTTTTCTCAAGCTCAGGGCCATATAAAGCAGCACTACACTTTGGGCACTTTTTCCATACGCCTTCAGGTATATTGCCTTTTGAACCCGAGTCAGAACGAATCGACTTGGGTTTAATGATGTCCAGCCAACTACTCATTTTTCTACCTACACTCGTAACTTACACATTCAAAGTAAGAGATGGATTAAGCATCCATTGCAATACGCATTGATGAAACCAAGCCCTTAACGGCCTTATTTAACGCAACTTGATCATCTTTATTTTCAGCAATCAGATTTACAATGACGCTGCCAACAATAACGCCATTAGCTAACTTGGAAACAGCAGCAGCTGACGCTGCATCTCTAATCCCAAAGCCAACCCCAACCGGGATTTGGTTATATTTTTGGATCAATGCAACCTTCTCGGCAACCTCAGTTGTACTCAGTTCAGCTGAACCGGTGACACCTTTAACGGATACGTAATATACATAGCCGCTGCTATGACGACCGATATGCTGTATTCTCTCGTCGGTAGTTGTCGGTGCGATCAGGAAGATAGAGTCCAGATCATTTTCTTTCAGAAATGGTACAAGAGATTCAGCCTCTTCAGGCGGCAAGTCGACGATTAACGCACCATCAACACCAACCTCGGCAGCTTCAATAGCAAATTTTTCGTAACCTTTAATTTCCAAGGGGTTTAGGTAGCCCATCAATACGACCGGAGTATCTTGGTCTGTTTCACGAAATTCCTTCACCATCGAAAATATATCATCAAGCGATACATTGTGTTCAAGTGCACGCTCGCAGGCTAACTGAATTACCGGGCCATCGGCCATCGGGTCGGAAAATGGCACGCCAAGCTCGATTATGTCTGCGCCAGCTTCGACTAAGGTATGCATAATCTCAACCGTTGCGCCCGGTCTAGGGTCACCGCCAGTTACGTATGGGATTAATGCTTTTTTACCTTCGGCTTGCAAGTTCTCTAATACAGATTGAATACGACTCATAACTACACCTCAATTCCATCTATGCCAGCAACGGTATGAATATCTTTATCACCACGACCTGAAAGGTTAATGATCATAATTTTATCGGATGACATCGTCGCCGCCTTTTTAATTCCATAGGCGATTGCATGACTTGACTCAAGTGCAGGCATAATACCCTCAACTAGCGTTAGGCGACGGAATGCAGCAAGTGCCTCATCGTCGGTAACCGACACGTAATTTGCTCGCTTCATGTCCTTCAACCAGGAATGCTCAGGACCAACGCCTGGATAATCAAGCCCTGCAGAAATAGAGTGAGTGCCCTGAATCTGGCCAGCCTTATCAGACATCAAGTAGGTACGATTTCCGTGAAGAACTCCCGGAGCGCCAGCGCATAGCGGCGCAGCATGCTCACCAGTCTCGATACCGTGTCCTCCAGCCTCAACACCATACATCTCAACATCGTGGTCGCAGATAAAGGGGTAAAATAAACCGATTGCATTCGAGCCACCACCTACACAAGCGACTAAAGCATCAGGTAATCGCCCTTCTTTCTCAAGGCACTGAGCTTTTGCTTCTCGACCGATGATCGCCTGGAAGTCACGCACAAGCATAGGGTAAGGGTGAGGCCCCGCAACCGTACCAATAATATAAAAAGTATTATCGACATTCGTTACCCAGTCTCGAAGCGCTTCATTCATCGCATCTTTTAGGGTTTTAGTGCCGCTTGTTACTGCTTCAACTTCTGCACCCAGGAGCTTCATTCGATAAACGTTCAGAGCTTGACGACGCACATCTTCAATGCCCATAAAGACCTTACATTCGAGGCCCAAACGAGCTGCAACGGTCGCAGAAGCAACACCGTGCTGACCTGCACCTGTCTCAGCAATCACTCTTGGCTTACCTAAGTACTTAGCTAATAGTGCCTGACCGATGGTATTATTTACTTTGTGCGCGCC
>NZ_LWFE01001257.1:0-1942 GCF_001635675.1 Oleiphilus sp. HI0061
AGCCTTTCGCTAGAACGCAACTTTAACACATGAAACAAAGCTGAAAAGATAATTGTTGTTCATCTTATCATCTTGGCTATTTGCATAGATAACAACCCGAATTCTAAACGCTCAGCCCCTATTCACCACTTAAAACACTACATATCGGCATATCTAGAGCCACAAAAATTGATTCAGAATCACTCACCCACTAGCGATCTTCTCTCATTAAACTACACTTGAGGATCAGTGGTTTAGATATTTCCACTTCTAACAATGGTGATCATTTTGAACGATGGCGACAAAGCCAACAATCAGGGCTACAGCTTGGGTGTAAGGCTTCTAAGAGTTGTCTTTTCACTCTAATTGCTGATTACTTTGGTGATCACTGCTGTACATATGTATAACGAGTACCAGCAACAAAAGTTACGCATAGACCGTAACCTTATTACCTACCAATCGATCTTTGGAAAGTCTATTGCCACAGCTTGGTGGAATTATGATATGGAGCAACTTGAAGCTACGCTCCAGGGGGTATTAGGGCTTGCCGATATTTCAGGAATCCTGCTGATAGATTCAGAATCGAAACAGATTTTCGTCGATGGAAATAGCCCCAAAGAGAACGTAGATAAAGACAGCTGGGCAAATAAGTTCTATCAAGAATTCGAGGTGAGCTACGATGGACGTAAAATGGGTACACTTTACTTGTTTTCAAGCAGAGACATAGTAATAGACCAAGTTAAACACAATTTTCTATTCATTTTGGTGAACGCTGTTATTAAGTCAATTGTGCTATGGATACTCTTTCTGTGGGCGTTTAACAAGTTTCTAGTTAAAGCACTTGATAAGTTTCTGATTAAGATGGAAACAACTGACTTTGACAACATACATGACGATAGGCCAACTCTATCTGCTGAACTCTCACACCCCGGGCTTGATAGCCGTGAATTACGGCGCTTAGATAATGTATTCACATCACTTAAAAAGCGTCTTGATAAATCGAAAAACAACTTGCTTTCGCTTAACTCAAATCTTGAAGACATTGTCAGCAAACGTACGAGCATGCTTAAGCGACAGAGTAGTCTACTAGAAGCAATGAGCAGCCAGGCACGAATAGGCGCATGGGAATATGACATTCAAAGTAAAGTGCTAACCTGGTCGTCAAAAACGAGAGAGATATTTGAGGTAGACGATAGCTTCACTCCCACGCCCGACTCTATCAAGCAATTCTATCCCGAACAAAGCATGGGGAAACTTGAAGCACTCCAACTCGAAGCCATCAGATCCGGCACGCCTTGGGCTGAACAGTTAAAAGTAAAAACACATAAAGGCCATCATATTTGGATCACTAGTACCGGTGAAGCAGAGTTTGAAGATGGAGTCTGCCTTCGTTTGTATGGTTCAGTGCAGGACATTGATGCCGAGGTAGGGGCTCATCAAGACCTTGTAGATGCAAAACAAAAAGCCGTGGCTGCAGACGTTGCTAAAAGCGAGTTTTTAGCCAGCATGAGCCACGAGATCAGAACTCCCATGAACGGCATTATGGGTATGCTCCACTTGCTACTAGGTAGCGATCTAAGCGAACAGCAGCGAGATCAGGCTGAACTATCTCTTTCTAGCGCAGAATCCTTACTGTCACTACTAAACGAAATATTAGATATTTCGAAAATAGAAGCTGGCAAGCTAAAACTCGAATATATCGATTTTGACCTTTCTGAGCTTCTTCGTCACCAAGAAAGCTTATGGAAAGGGACTGTTGAAAAGAAAGGCGTCAAGCTTGAACTCCAGTGCACAGACATTTCTCATCAGTATTTAAAAGGTGACCCGAATAGAATTAAGCAAATCGTTTCGAATCTAGTCAGCAATGCAGAAAAGTTTACCGAACAATGCATTATCAAAATGACCGCTTCGACCTTAGAAGTTGGCGATAAAATAAAAGTGAGTATTAGTATTACTGATACTG
>NZ_LWFE01001258.1:0-1093 GCF_001635675.1 Oleiphilus sp. HI0061
AGCCATCACTGGGGTAAATATCTACATCTATGTTATTTAGCCGCGCAGTTTCTTCAGCGCACTTTAGGGCCAACAAATTAATATCAACCATTTCCAGCTTAATACCTGGATTGAGCAGTTTTGTATAACACCCTAGTACGCCACTACCACAACCAAAGTCCAATACTCGCCCCTCTAGACGGGTAAACATATTCGCCAGTAGTAGCTCAGTACCCTCATCGANCTCACCGATACTAAACACACCTGGTATAGCAGCCACTTTTAAGGATATGTCATTCACCTCAACATCAAATGATGTCATCCAATCTTTTAAGCTAAACGGCTCGACTTTTTGATCTAGGCTTGCATGCCACAATTGACAGTGTTTAGCTGAATCAATCTTGCTAGCATCACTGCTATATGAGCTTAACTTCTTAGCCGCACTAGCAATTCCGGCTTTTTTCTCACCCACGAGATAGATATCACCACCTTGACACAACAGAGGCGTAACATAGGCCAAGATAAGGTCCAACTCTGCCTTTGCTTTTGGGATGTGAATGATCACCGCATCACAAGCCTCAAGACCTTCATTACCCAAACTAAATAAGACTTTGTTACCAAGAGAGTTTTTTAAAGACCGATATACTCGATAATCAAAGGTAATTACCTTTTCAGGATTTAAATACTCAAGAGGATCACCAGGGGGTGGACCAAAAATAATCAACTTTCTGCACTGGGAAAACTGTTCTGAATTGCGTTCAATAACCTTTGATCTTACGTGCATCTAATCACTCTCGTCTTTAATATGGGATTGATCCACTTCAAATGGCATTTTATCTCTCTCCAACTCAATGGAACTAAAGTGAAACCGTAAGTGGCTGTATCGCTCGGCGATAATCGTATTTTTTGGGACGTCAAAGCGCTTTACGGCTCGAATTGCACGAACAACCGAGTCATCCAAAGCAGGGAGACCACTCTGCAAGAAGATAAATACATCAACGACATTTCCGTATTCGTCCAGCTCTAGCTTTGCAACACCTCTATGCATTTGCCTACCTTTGTATGGATTATTCCATTTTTCGTTAACCTGCTTATTCATTCTTTCAAGAAATTT
>NZ_LWFE01001259.1:0-1550 GCF_001635675.1 Oleiphilus sp. HI0061
GCTATTCTTAGCAATAACGGCATCTTCTATTTCTTTTTCATATTTAACAGACAGATCGGACTTGCCCGATAGGTCCTGATCGAGAAGATCCCAATATACAAAATGAAGTTTTGCAGAGAGTAGACGTTCTTCTTTCTTGAATTCAGCATAACGTTCAGCTGCATTTGCTTGCCGTTTAAGGTGCTGAAGCTGCTTACCAAGTTCTTCACGAATATCGGCCAAGCGATCAAGATTGTCCTGAGTTCGACGCATACGGTTTTCTGTCTCTCTGCGACGCTCTTTATATTTGGATATTCCTGCTGCTTCCTCGAGATATACGCGAAGCTCTTCAGGCTTGGACTCGATTAAGCGGGATATCATCCCCTGCTCAATAATTGCGTAAGATCGAGGCCCCATTCCCGTACCGAGGAAAATATCAGTAACATCTCTTCTTCGGCACTTCGTGCCATTTAAGTAGTATTGAGAGCTACCTTCTCTTGTGACCTTGCGCTTTATTGATATCTCAGTGAATGAAGCATACTCACCACTCAGCTTGCCTTCCTGATTTTCGAACAACAACTCGATCGATGCTTGTCCGACGGGCTGTCTACCGGTAGAGCCATTAAAGATAACATCAGTCATCGACTCGCCACGAAGGTTCTTTGCCGAACTTTCACCCATCACCCAACGAACAGCGTCGATAATGTTTGATTTACCACACCCGTTAGGCCCAACGATAGCGGTCATATTGGTAGAAAAAGGAACCGTCGTCGCATCTACGAAAGATTTAAATCCGGCTAACTTAATGGACTTTAAGCGCATTGCTCAGAAAGTGCTCCAAAACTAATAAATGGGTTTTCAAAAATTTTCGCTATTATCTACGGTTCAAGGCGCTATTTCTATCAATATGTTGAGAATATCGACGAAGCAAGTGGCGACGCACTGCCGTGACGGCCTTTAGAGGCCGAATATTGAGACATTTTTTTGACGAACCGGCAAGCCGCAACGCAACAAATCGCGTCAATAGTTTGTTCAACCACATCTAAAGCATTGTTTATAAGCTGTTTTTCTGGCTTGGCCCACAATTTGTATTAATTAACAATACTGGAACATTATTGTGGAGCCATACGATGAGCGGTAACGAACGAAACGATACAACAATTGATTTTAATAAGGCTAAGATAGTATCTACCTATCGCGATCTAAATAAATCAATTAGCGACAATAACGATATTATTTCTCGCTTAACTCGCCGCCTCCAAACCACGCTAGATTGTAGTGACATCATTCATATGTTTGCGAGTGAAGTCCAGACTTTGGTGTCATTTGATCAAATGAAACATGAAGCTTCCAATCAGAGCCCTATCACAATTGGTGATAAATCTGGTGTACATTCTTGCCAGTACAACCTCACCATGGACGAAACAGAATTAGGCGCAATTACCTTTTCTAGAAAGAAGCGCTTTCTTGAAGAAGAACTTTCCATTATCGAGCGCCTGGCTAGCACCTTGGTATTTCCTTTACGAAATGCAAAACTATATCAAGCAGCACTTCAATCAGCGCTTAGAGAT
>NZ_LWFE01001260.1:0-1738 GCF_001635675.1 Oleiphilus sp. HI0061
ATTGATCCACGAGCATAGACTGAAGACAGGCACCACGACGTAATAAGTAAGGTTGGATAGGTTAACGCGTCGCGTTAGCAACCCACGAATACCAGCATGATCACCGTCGAAATTACTTGCTTCATCTGATGCGTTGACGCTTCCCTAACGGGAAGAATGTTAATTAAAAAGAAAGGCTCTGGCCGAGGTTCCGGCAGGATTTTGTGCGGGCCTCTTGACGTGGGGAGTCATACCAACGCCTAGCACAACGGTGGAATAATTTGGCGGGGCTTTTTGCGTTTCTTTGCAAAAACCGCGACATATTATGGAATCCGTTGGTGCTTTTGGTTATGTGTTTAAGCACGGTACACAATCTTATGCACTGCGCTCTGAATTTTGTTGATTTGGTTAGTTTGCTCTTCAGTTAAAGCAGAACCAAATTCACACCTTGCATTGTTTATAGATTCTAATAATTGAGCCCAACCATCGGTAAGACCATTCAATGAAGACAAACCGTCAGCTATTTGATTACTTGCATGTTCGTTACCAGTCGAAACTAAACTAGCTTGCAACCCTTCAATTGCATCGAATAAATCTGTGTTTGATTGGAATTCCATATTCTCTCTATGACACATAACGCCAAGCTAAACGGAGAGGTGAACTGGCGGGCTTTTTGGTACAAAAAGCGTGACAGTTTGCCGAGTCCGTTTGAGCGCTTGGTTATGTGTTTTTAGTTTTAAGCTTCGTAAGAACATACTTATAAATTACCGTAATTGATAGAAGCCATACTAACGCTTTGATTAAAACAATCATTGAAAACCATATAGGTCTGCTATGAAATGAAATTAAATCAGTTGTTCTCAAATTGAGTATTTCTAAATCTGTTGCCACGCCAACGAATTGATGGCCAAGCCAAAAGAACAAAAATATTGATATTAAGAACCATAGTAAACTGTTCGAAATACCCAATTCTTTAAATTGCATATTTACCCTTAATACACATAACGCCCGCCTCAGCGCGCAAAGTTTTATTGGCGGCTTTTGTGCGTGTTTTTGCACAAAAGGTGACAATGAAACTTTGTCCGATGCAGGCGATTGTTATATGAAAATTCAACCATGGTTAATGTTTCCAAAAAACCGGCCACTGTTTTAACCGACAAAAAACTGGTGCTTAAATTACCACCAAAAACTCACCGAAGCCACTGACAATTTACACCGATATAAAATGCCTCTTGAAACCACCGAAGATGCCGCCTTATTACGTTTTCGGTGACGCCACCATCAAACAACCCCGATGTAAGCAAACCGCACGACCATTTTTCTTTGCAGTGAAAAAGGCTGGCGAATGGCACTGTGTTGCTTTACCGCCAACCTTTGACGAAACCACCATCCGTGCACTATGCCTTGCAACCACCGATTTTCTTGCGCCACTGAATTTTTGATTCTTTCAATTACCGCCAACTTTTAACGAAACCACCATCATTGCACCCTGCCTTGCGACCACCGAAATTCTTGTGCCACGGAGTCTATTTTTTGCTTTTTTGGCATAGACATAATGACTCCCCACGTCCCAAAAGAGTGCTGACCTCCTATCGTGGGTTAGCAAAGCCAGAGCCATAATATATGTGTCATACCATATAAGCGGAGGCCAGCACCATGAAAAACAATACCATAATTTTTGTCGGATTGGACACCCATAAGGAGTTCACCGAAGTCGCATATTGCGAAGATCAACGAGGCTCAGAAGTAAAACATCTTG
>NZ_LWFE01001261.1:0-765 GCF_001635675.1 Oleiphilus sp. HI0061
GCACCACCGATAAATTTTATTTTTAACATGCTCTTATCCTTAGACTCGTTATTCCAAGCATACAAAATCAAGGCCTAAAATGTATATATGTTTTGAGGAAGCCATCACTCAGTTAAGCTAGGCAAGGAGTTCCACTCCTCACATGAACCTTCCCCGAACCTCACGGCCAGTTAACAGTAGAAGACTCTGGCTACAATAATATAGTGTTAAAACGCTCCATGAACCGACCGATATCAAGTCACGACATCAATTATTGACGCCCATGAATAATTTCATGTTATTTTATGAATATTCGTATAAGAAAAATCAGGTAACGCAATGAGCCGCACCAGTGAGCCCAACAAAACTGCCCAACAGGAACTTAACTTCCTGCAATTAAAACGAATGCATATCGACACGCATCAAGAGCCTGTCATTTATATGCATAAAAATTGCCACGTCTGTCGCTCTGAGGGATTTTATGCCCAAAGTCGTGTGCGTATCACCACTGAAAAGAACAGCATTATTGCAACAGTAAATATGGTGACTAATGGAGACTTGTCTCGTCAGGAGGTTGGCCTGTCCGAGTCGGCATGGAAATTACTGAGTGCCGATGAAGGCGAACGGGCTTACTTTTCCCATGCAAAACCGGCCGATTCGATGAGCGCAGTTCGCGGCAAAGTCTACGGTAATAGTTTTAACGACTACTCTAGCAAGCATATTATTCACGATATCACGAGAGGCTACTATTCTGACATTCAGCTAGCCGCCTTTGTCACCGCTTGT
>NZ_LWFE01001262.1:0-3165 GCF_001635675.1 Oleiphilus sp. HI0061
GGCATCAGAGCTAGCATGGGGGATGTAGGTGCTTGCTGGGATAACTCTGTTGTGGAGCGGTTCTTTGGAAGCTTAAAGCATGACTGGGTTTTGAAAGTGCCCCAGCCAACGAGAGAGCATATGAGAAATGATGTGGCTGACTACATGCGTTATTACAACTTAGAGCGGCTCCATACTTCTAACGAAGATATGTCGCCAATCGAGTACGAAAACTCTTTAAGAAAAGTGTCCTGATTTAGTTGCGCAGAACAGTTGAGAGTGTACGGTAAACGATGCTCAAGACCTTGCCCATCAGCTCCGGGTAACGGTCCAGCAAAAAGCGCAACTGGAAAGGAAAACTCAGCACCCATTGGCGAATAGGCTCTGCGGGAAATACTTCATCCACCAAAAGTGCGGCACTCTCCGCCATCCGCCGAGCGCCACAACTAGGGCAGAAACCACTCCGTTTGCAGCTGAAAGCGACCAAACGCTCGTGATGACAATCTTCGCAGCGCACACGCAATTTGAGGCTGTTCAAATTTTGGTATCTACGAAGCTGGAATATCAACAAGGTCTATCTGTGTTTCTTGTTTTCCTTATGGAGTGTGTCTTCTTTTATCGTATCTCTGCTGTTTGCTATGGGAGCTCTTGGAACTAATCGGCCCTTGGCATTGGCTTTGGTATGTTATTTATTTCTAATTGTTGTTATTTATGCGGGCTCAGTGCACGATCCTTTCTGGTTTAAATCTACTAAGAATAATGAGTTAGCTCTGTTTCTTCAGGTTTACAAATCAGAAATGCTTATTGAGGGCGGGTCGAAGGATTAAAAAAAGGTTCGCAAATCATAGATATTAAAAAGTAAAGCTCATTGAATCATAACGCTATGATTAAATGAGCTTTTTCAGTCTAGAAAGGGTTGCATTTGTCCGGTTGTTGCCAAACTTATGCTTCCCTGTGAACCATAATTTTAGCAAATGCTAAACTTATGGTTACTTCCCTACTTTATTGGTTCTTGATGAACCAGCTTTTGGTGGAGACGGCGGGAATTGAACCCGCGTCCGTCAGCACTCTGCCATCGGCTCTACATGCTTAGAATCCGTTAATTAGTTTAACCTTCCACAGCCCAACGGGCAGGACGTGGTTGGCGAGCTCAGTAAAGTTTAACGAAACGACCCTGAGTAAGCCGCTTGGCGATCCTGTTCTGAGTGACAGTCATTAGCGCGATACAGGCACCTTGCTAAAGACCGTTAGGGCCGTAGCCCTAAAAGTGCTTTTTCACTGCTTACGCAGCTAGTTGAGCACCGTAGTTGTCATCATTTGCAACTATGAGTTATAGCGATTGGAGTACGAGTGCCACTATACACTCGGCATGCACCTTTGGTTTTGTTACCAGCGTCGAAGCCATGTCGTCCCCGTAACTTTTACCAAGATTAAGCGTCTGGCTTCGACTGCGTCGAGTCCCGGCCAGCGGGCGGAGCCGCTGTCGCTTATGCCTTTTGAAGGCCAAGAAATTGGCTTTCAATTTGAGACAAAACAGGCATAAGCCCATGTCGTCCCCGTAACTTTTACCAAGATTAAGCGTTTGGCTTCGACTACGTCGAGTCCCGGCCAGTGTTTTAGCAACTGTCGCTTATGCCGTAATTTAATTGTTAGTCATTATATAGGGGCGCTTGTTGGGAATACAAGGCAAGCCTATTTATTTTACGTGTTCTCGAACAATACGTGCTTTCTGGCGATCCCAGTCACGGTTCTTCTCGGCATCTCGTTTATCGTGATCTTTCTTACCTTTGGCCAGTGCTATCTCGCATTTGATGTGGTTTCCTTTCCAATAAAGCGCCAATGCAACACAGGTGTGTCCAGCTTGGTTCATTTTGGCATTTATCTTTGCGATTTCTTTTTTATGTAGCAATAGCTTTCGTTGGCGCGTTGGTTCAGCGATAACGTGAGTACACGCTGACGTTAGCGGTGTGATATAGACGTTAAGAAGCCAGGCTTCACCGTTTTTTAGGAATACGTGTGAATCCGTAAGCTGAGCTTTGCCTTCTCTTAAGCTTTTGACTTCCCACCCTGTTAGAGCGAGTCCGGCTTCGAACTTTTCTTCAATATGGTAGTCGTGTTTAGCTTTCTTATTGAGAGCAATGGTGCCTGGCAGTTGTTTTGGTTTTTTCTTGGCCATATATCTATTGTTATCACTATCTCGTACAAATAGACCTAAACGTTTCTAGGGCTATAAAAATGAACCATTCTACACCATGTTTCAGTCATTTGTGCCAGCCTTCTGAAAATTTATGTTGCGTGTTTTTATTGAGGCTAGGCGACCACGGTCTTGGCGGGTACAATAGAGGTAAGATAGTTTAGGGTGATGTGAATGTCTTTAAGTATTAATCGTAGTGCCTTGGTTATGCACTCTGCTGAGCGTATGAGTGCACTGGTAAATGATGTGGCGGCTTACTCGCAGTTTCTTCCTTGGTGTTCAAGCTCGCAGGTCTTGGAGTCTGAATCGGAGTATATGTTGGCGAGCATTGAGGTTCAAAAGGGCGCGCTGAAGCAGTCGTTTACCACGCGTAACGACTTGTCTGAAGATGGCAGAATTATTATGAGCCTGGTGGAGGGACCTTTCAGCTATTTAAAAGGCGCCTGGGAATTTATTCACCTGAAAGAAGGAGCTTGTAAGGTTGAACTTACGCTCGATTTTGAGATTAAACAAAATTTGGCAAAAATGGCCTTTGCCAAGGTATTTAATCAGGCAGCTAACTCGATGGTTGATGCGTTCTGTGAACGTGCAAATCAATTATATCGTTAAGGAAACGTAAATAATGGAAAATATGATCCAAATAGAAGTTGCCTATGCCGCGCCTGATAAGCAGAAAATACTAACAGTCGAGGTGAAGCCGGGTACCAACGTTTTTGATGGGGCAAAAAACTCGGGAATTGATAAGGTTTTTCCTGAGATAGATTTCGATAAGGCCGATATGGGAATATTTGGTAAAGCGGTTCGTAAACCACTGGAGCAGGAGCTGAAAGAAGGGGATCGTATTGAAATTTACCGCCCATTAATGATCGACCCTAAACAGGCTCGCTTAAATCGGGCGGCAAAGAAAGACTAAATAGAGCGCTTAATATGCTGGGTTGCTCTCAAGTAGTGTGCCTTCGTAGCGTTGGTACACGCCTTGGCTATAGTAGACT
>NZ_LWFE01001263.1:0-3351 GCF_001635675.1 Oleiphilus sp. HI0061
ACTTCCACCCAACGGACATTGGGAGTCCATAGAGACTTCATTCCTGAGCGATCTACGCCTGGAAGGTAAAACAACTCATCTGTTATTTCACTCAAGGTCTCCATATACGCTTTGTCAAAGACGTCACCATCTTTAACTGCCACCGCAACGCGTATTGAGTTACCTAGATTTTCCAGATCCTCCCTATTCTCCATCATATTGACGATAAACGGGTGCTCAAGCGGAATTAAACGCTCGAATGAAGCATCCGGTTTAATTTGTGCCGCATTGAAACCCAAGAAAGCCGTAATCAATGCAAATATTGCAAGAATCACAGGTCTGTTTGAAAATATTAGCCGTTCAATGACACTACCTGAACCGACAGCTTTAATCTGCTTGCCTGAAGCGCCCTTATCTGAGTTTGACATCCATCAATCCTCTTAATCTCTAGTCGTTATATCTTATATAATTAGTTATGTTGCCAAAGGCACTTACAAGTTCAAACCGCTTGGAGTGGTCAAGTTAACACCATTTTCCCCTACCAATACCAAGCGCTCTGCGTCGATATAGACTGAAGATGCATTTCCTAATCGATTTTCGCGAATTGTTTCAACAAAAGTTCGTCCCCCATCACGACTTAGAATAACCACGCCGGAATTTCCCACGACTGACACTTTCTTGCTTCCGTCATGAGAAGCAGACATTAGAGTCCCTTCGGTCTTCGTTTCTACTTGCTCCCATGTATCGCCATTATCTTCGGAGCGATACATATTGCCTCGCAAACCAAAAGCCAGTACAACGCCTTCATCCTGTGTTCCGGCGACGCCGAAAAATGACCCGCTATATGGACTATCGAGAGTTTCCCAGGTTTCACCCTTATCGGTTGAGCGGTATAGCACGCCACCCTCACCAACAATAAATAGGGCACCACCCTTAACTTCGTTCACTGCATTTAAGTGAAAGCGGTCAGGGTTTTCAATTCGGCTACCATAGTTCTGCCAGGTACGTCCGCCATCGGAGGTCTTAAACAGAAAACCGTAAGCACCCACTACAAAACCTTCTTTTGAAGAACTGAACAACACATCCAGCAAGGGTTTACTCGCACCAACTTGAGCATCGAACTTCGCATCGTCTAAAGCGTAGCTAGCTTCTTCCAACTCGTATTCCAAGTCTTCCAGCTCATCTTCAGAAGCTGTTTCCATTTGTCGTTCAAACTGCTTCAGACGCTCTTCGGACTGAGTAATAATCATTTGGTTTGCCGAGTCACCGTCAAATTGCTTGACCCAAGTTTCTCCACCATCGCTAGTGTGCAAAATGACACCCGAGTGCCCTACAGCCCAACCGTGCGTTTGATCGACAAAACTTACTGCCGTTAACAATACCGATACTGGTACAGAAGCCTGAGCCCAGCTTTTTCCTTCATCATCAGAATAGACAATATGCCCACGACCTCCGACTGCAACAAGTCGGCTGCCCGCCTTGTCAACATCCAACAAGAGGCTATTCGTTGCCATAGAAGTTTTAACCGCGGGCGTTTTAAGTACATCTTCGACCGCATGAGCAGGAGTTATTAGACTTACAACGCTCAATGAGCTAGCCAGAACACCAACTTTTAACCTAGACAGTAGACTGTTCATTTATCAACCTTGTACATTTGAATATATCCCATCAGACACCCTCAATATTAGACATTTCAACATTAACCACGAAAGCCGCCTATACAATAGCGGCCCATATTCAGTGAATATTAAAACAACACATGCCTATTTTGAGTTTCTTTTTAAGCAAGCTGAAGAGCTCCCTTGCTCTATGTCTATATTTTGTTATCGGCCTCTACGTCTTAATGACGAAGGCTTAAAGTAACGCTTGTTTGGTACCTTATTTTCAAATACAGGTGCCTGTTTTTCTTCTGAGTATAGACCATTCACACTATAACGACGTGCTTGTAGATCGTGATATACATCACCACTGGACCAAACGCCTGGCAACTCATAATAGTTCTTTAAGAGCGCATTACTGACTCGCCAAAGTTCACCACGGTTATCGTACTGATCCACCATAGCAATTCCCCAGCTGTCTTCATCAACATAGAACACACGTTTTTTATAGATATGACGAGCCCCTTTCTTCAAAGTAGCTTCGACAACATGTACACGATGCAGTTCCCAGCGAACATATTCAGGATTTAAGTGACCCGGCATAACCAAGTCATCGTATTGAACACCTTTCTGACCGACCTTATAATTGTTATAAGGAATGAAAAACTCCTTAACACCTTTGTAGTCCCAGTTATATCGATCAGGGGCTCCATTGTACATATCTGTATCATCTGCAGTACGCGTGTTGTCAGACGAAGCAATGGGGGAATCATAAGCCAAGTTTGGAGCACGTCTCACTCGACGCTGGCCTGAGTTATAGTCCCACGCACCTCGTTTGTCTTTAACCTGATCCATAGTTTCGTGAACTAGCAACGCACCACCTGCCAAACGGGCGGGCGCTTTATTGAAAGTCAAAAAGTAAAACAAAATATTGTTAAGCTTTTTAAAGCTGCCTTTAGGGTTATGGAAGTTAAAAAACACTTCCGCCTGCTTGGTAATCGGAGAAAAAGAACCATCTCTCTGAACTGGCACTTCAGTCGAACGCAAGATTGCAAAAATACCTCTCCATCTAGTCAAATGATTCCACATTGTCTGAAGGGCTTTATCTTCATTCTTTCCATGTAATATTGGAAAAGGAATACCACCGTATGCGTTCTGAATCCCCACCCCGCCTTTGGATAAAGACGATGTTTTGGCATTTTTCTTGGTATTTTCTAGGACCCAATCCGGCATCGAGTGCGAACGATGGGTTGGATATACATTGATCTTGAAGCTACTTGGGTATGCTTCAAACAAAGCATACTGACCTGGGGTCAGATAGTTTTTAAAACCTTTGTAGTTACTGTCATCAATGGTGAATTTGATATCATCAGAGGCAAAAGGGTCGATATGATGCTGCCCTGTCCCCTCATACCCCATTGGGGCTTCGGTAATCCCCCCAGTCCATGCAGGAATAGTTTTATTTTTATTCCCGGATTTTATCGAACCGAACGGCGTTAAAGAATTCCCTAACTTATTAACTTCTTTCGTTGAAACTTTCGCATTTGCATTGAGCGCACCCAAAACCAGCGCTAGCACACTACAAAGCAAAATAGACTTGTTTTTCATATGATTACCTTGAAACACACCCATTGTTGTATTACTACACTCTAAAATCGCCACACCCATTGTTGTATTACTACACTCTAAAATCGCCACACTCATTATTAACGAGAGTGGTCGCCCGCATCTGGATTAACATTTTTTGGCCTAAACCTGTTATCGCTGATACTGG
>NZ_LWFE01001264.1:0-1287 GCF_001635675.1 Oleiphilus sp. HI0061
CAGTCGCTCGTTCCACCACCGATATCGACAACTAAAACCGTTTTATCTGCATCGAGTGAACGTTCAAAACTCAGGCCTGCGGCAATAGGCTCAAATAAAAACTCAACATCTTTAAAACCAGCACGTTTTGCTGAGGTTTGCAGAATTTCCAAGGCCTGACGGTTACTCTGCTCGGCGTCCAAACCTTGGAAGTTTACAGGGCGACCAATCACAGTATGCGATATCGTATCGCCAAGTGTCTGTTCCGCACGCGCTTTAATAGATTGCATCATTGCCGTAACGATATCTTCAAATAGAAAAACCGCTTCTGGACGAAGTCCGCTGGCACCCAGAAAAGACTTCGGGGACTTTACAAAGTAGCCTTCTCCCGGCCATTGTAAATACTCTTCAAAGGCTTCATGGCCGACATAGACTATTCTTTCGTCTGAACCAAAACCTTGCTCCCGGCGAACATGTTGAGCACGAGCTAAGTGGTTACTGCGCAGGTCGATATAGTCTGACTTAAGCTCATCAGTGGCAATAGACAAGCCGACACTTTCACTAATCAGTTCCCGGTCTAAAGCATACAAAGTCGACGGCATAAAGCGCTTGCCTTGCTCTAGCTCGAGCAAACGGACGCTATTCAAATTACTATCGTGAATACCTATTGCACAGTTTGAGGTTCCAAAGTCAAAACCCGAAATCATTCCACTACCACCTTTAATACCACTAGAAGAAGGACAAATAAAAAGGGCGCGAAAATTAACATAAGCTTCACGGCTTAGCCAGTTAAATATGGCAGGCTGTCTTTTACCTAATTGCTGAATGTATCGACTCCCTAGAAGTTATAGGTAGGGCATTGAAGTCCTACCCAAGACTTTATAAGCTACTCTCATAAAGTCGCTCTATCTAGGCACAGTAAGACTGCCTAACCGGGTATTAGTTTATGCAACAATTTTCAAGCAGTGCCGACGAGAAGATAGCCCTCGAACATGAAGCTGCCAAGCTTTTTATGCGTCACTATGAAAGGCTACACGGTCAAGAAATTCGGCATATTTGGCACAACAAACCAAATAAGCCAGATGTATCCTGCGAGTTGGAAGGCCTTCGACTCGATTTGGAAATTGCGCACCTATACGGCTCTGAAGCCGAAGCAATGGCGATATTGAAACGTGACCTGACGGATAAAACACGTGAAGCACTGCGCGAGCAGGCTAACTGTTCCAACGTGCATGAGCGTCTGCTTAGCGCTCTGAATAGAATACTGATGAACAAAGCCCAAAAGCACTACAAGTCCCAACGCGTATG
>NZ_LWFE01001265.1:0-2464 GCF_001635675.1 Oleiphilus sp. HI0061
TAAACAAAATGCAGGGTAGCCTGCGGGTATTTGCTTTCAAACTGTCTTGCCATCTTGGTAAGTGATACTTTGGCTGAAGAAACTCTTCCAAGATGCTTTACTTCTGAGCCTCGTTGATCTTCGCAATATGCGACTTCGGTGAACTCCTTATGGGTGTCCAATCCGACAAAAATTATGGTATTGTTTTTCATGGTGCTGGCCTCCGCTTATATGGTATGACACATATATTATGGCTCTGGCTTTGCTAACCCACGATAGGAGGTCAGCACTCTTTTGGGACGTGGGGAGTCATTATGTCTATGTAAATTCAGCAAAGATGCATACCCAATGAACTGGGCGTATGAATAAAGTTTGGCCAAGGAGTGAAGAGATAAATGAAGAGAATATTCTTTATTGTTTTATTAGTTTCCGGTTGTGCAACATCATCAGGCGTAATCCCTATAGGGATAGATACGTATTTGATTTCTAGATCCCAAAAAGGATTCGATGTGGTTGGTGGCAGTGTTAAAGCTGATGTATATAAAGAAGCATTTGCATTTTGTAACAATCAAAATAAGCATTTCCAAGTTGTTCGAGTATCTCAAAAGGATATGGTTCCATTCACATCAGATGCCCAGGCAGAAATTCAGTTTATGTGTCTGGATAAAGAAGATCCTGAGTTAACTCGGCCAAATATAAAGAGAGAGGCTGACGTAGTAATAGAAATACGGAACAAATAACTGTTTACATAACAAGTGCCATCAATCGGACTTGGGTAAACTGTCACCGTTTTTGCAAAAAGACGCAAAAACGCCGCCACTTCACCCAAGCCGTTGTGGCAGGCGTTAGTGCTCTTAAGAAGCTAAGCGATTCTGTCGAACATCATCAGCAAGCCAAGATTTGATTAAGGACTGGTAAGGCATGTCTCTTCGATTAGCCTCAATTTTAATGCTTTCAAGCAAAGACTCAGGTAACCGCAAGGAAATTGTTTTCGTCGATGGTTTTAAGTTGGGCATTGTTACTTTTGCGGCCTTACTCCAGTCCAAGTAATCAGCGGAATCATTATCTTCCCAAAACTTTCGTTCTTCTGCCTCTGTTTTAAACTTTGGAGGCTGTTTATGCTTGTTCATAAAATTTCCTCTCTTTCTTGTGCATTGGTCGTGCAGAAATCACTCTAATCAAAGTGTTATCTTCACGCAGTGTAAAAGTAATATGTAGTTGCCGCCCATCATCGGTAATTCCAAGGGCATGGTATCTGGGCTCTTTATCACTGTGCTTTTTGTCCGGCAGCAGTAATAAAGGCTCATTAAAAAATAATTGTTCGGCCTCTAACTGGTTTACGCTGTGTTTATCAACGTTTTTTCTTTCGTTGCCAGCATCCCAATTAAAGCCTTTTATTTGTTTCCAATTAATCATTTATGTATATTACCATCATATACATAAAAATAGCACTAACAAGCGGCTCCACCGGACAAATTTTATTGTCACCTTTTTTGTACCAAAAAAGCCGCCAATAAAATTTGCTCGGTGAGCCGGGCGTTAAATGCCAAAAGGAATTTATGAGCTACGATCATCCAATCGAAATAGTCGAAAATGATGTTCTTGTTGTCTCAGTCGTAGACTCTGATGGCAATTATTTTATGTGGCAAAAAGGTCTAACCGAAGAGGTCGGTTCCGATGATGGTATTTACTTCGAATACAATGACCAAATAAATGGTCGCCACAACCAAGTGACCGAATGCACCATAACAAATGATGGTATTCATATAGTACTTGCCAACGGCAACTTAGAGCATTTTTACTTTCCGGCTAAATTCGATAAGTTTAATGAATTACGGGCGGGTCTAAACAAAATATACGCTGAGCATGGTGGCATAATTGAATTCAGCATTTAACAAGTGCAGCCTGCCTCGCCACAGCAAAAACACGCTGTGGCTGGACCTCGCTTCGCTCGGCCGCAGCTGCAGGCGTTATGTCTTTGAAATGGCTGAAATTAATCCGCAGTGTTCTACAAATGGTTTGAAATCTCTATCGGTAAAAAGAAGCGGCACCTTATTATCTATACAAAAAGTCGCAATAATCACATCCGCTGTTTTCCTTATCGTAATGCCTCGCTTCCTCAGCAATCGATAATAGTCCGAACATTGCAATACCATCCTATGACCAAGCATTTCATATTGGTCTAGTTTCCCAAGTACAGACTTGGTTTTATTGTATTCTTTGTCGCTTTTTATGCCCTGCAATATCTCAAGCAAAATTAAATCGCCTAAAGCAACATTCCCCTTCATTAATTGCCTGTCTAACTCATCGGTATAGGGACTTACTACGCCGTTAAAATAATCAATCCAAACACTTGTGTCAGCAATAATCACTTATCGCCTCGCATTTCGTTTAAATCGCCTTCCCAGTGTATTTTCCCCCTTAAACTACATACAGCTTGTTGTTCATTTAGCTTAATAAGCAACTTTAAGCCTTCTTCAACAGC
>NZ_LWFE01001266.1:0-2175 GCF_001635675.1 Oleiphilus sp. HI0061
ACTAGTGATAGGTTTATGTTGATGCCCGTGGGAATGACCACTTCCTGGTCCTGCCAATGCAGTTTGCCCGAATAGAAACATAACTAAGATCAATGGAGCGCTAATTAAGTATTTCATAAATATTCCTCTTTAAATTATTGTCGTTTTAGTCAATTGAGTCGTGAGAAGTTCTCGGTCTTTGATTCGTCATTTCGCTCTCTATTTCACTCTCCATGTCACTAGACATTTTCTCGTGTTCATGTAGATGGTTGTCGGTGCTAAAGCCGAAATCATCTGGGTGGGAGGTGTGCGAGTATCCATGCAATTGCTGCAACAGCAGCAAAACACCAAGCGATATTAGAAAAACATTCGCTGCATTACTGAAGTTTTTAAATGACTTGGTTTTGCGCCAAATAGCCAATAAACCAAGCATGACAGTCAATGCGGCAATTTGACCAAGTTCTACACCTAAGTTGAACGAAAGAATTTTAAGCACTAACCCTTCTTCAGATAACGGGAGCATTTGTAGGCGGGTTGAAAGACCAAAGCCATGAATCAAACCAAAAACGAAGACAATCAAAAGCAGATTCGGAGAAGCGATGTTTAAATACTTCTTAAACCCACCCAGATTATCAAAACCTTTGTATATGACGGTCAACGCAATGACTGCATCTACAAGATAGTAATTTGCTTGGATCTGATAAAGCGTTGCAAAAAGCAGCGTGATCGAATGACCAATTGTAAAAGCAGTGACAAACTTAACAATGTCATTAAATCGAGTCAGAAAGAAAACAACCCCAAAAAGAAAGAGTAAATGGTCATAACCGGTGACCATGTGGCTTGCGCCTAACTCAATAAAATCCCAGTTAGTTGCTTCTAAGGCTTTTGCCTTATCTGCTTCGGACATGCCATGCCCGAAAACGACGCTACAGATAAAATAGAAACCAACGGCGATGGGCCATCGGCATTTTTTAAATACGGATAACATTATTTACCTCAATAATAAGTTCTAGCTTACGCTAGTAAAATTTTATGTTTTAAACGAGAGAGGGAAATAATTTTGGCGGTGCTCTAGCCTTAACATTAGAGCGAAAATGGAAGCTGCGATATGCAAAGGACTTGTCAAAATAGAACTGAGTGACGTTTTTCTGTTCATCGCACGAAAAACTAGTGACTAAGACTGCTTGAGGCTCTAGGTCATTGAGCCACTTTACATATTTAACGATCCAGTCTTGGCTTAGCTCGACGACCTGGTTCGTGTGACTATTTTGATCAAAAGCATCAGCATGATGAGACGCAACATTGTGCGAATGTGCTACTTGTGCGTGGGAATGGCCCGCCCCGTCATGATTATGGCTGGATGCCAAATGAATATGCGCCGAAGCAGACTGCATTGTCAGAAATGCAATCGCTAAGAAAAGTTGCCAGATTTTGCTTGTCAAAATAGTGCGCATGAACGAGCCACATATTTGGGATCAATGGATTATAATGACGGATTCATTTCGATACTATCAATTATTCATGAAGGAATATTTAAAAATAAACGTAGTAAGAGATAATATTCATACCAAAAGAGAGGGTCAGCCTCAAGGAGAAGTCTTCCGTACTATCAGGCACCAAAGGCTTCTAAGGTGTTAATAAATATTGTGCGACAGCCTTTAAGTCGTTCCAGCTCATGTATCCGGTGCTATGCTCTACTACCTCACTCATACTGCCGCCAAACACATCGCCATCATGTTTGATTCCGGTCTGTAAGGCGTAGGCAAGATCATCCTCAGTCCAGCCATTTTCCTTTAGATTAGCCGCCGTGATAGCAGGAACCTTATTGTTGTTAGCATCATAACCACCAGCAAAAGTCTCTTGACTGTTCAAAGCGCCAAAAAGATTCCTTGGTGTATGGCAAGCGCCGCAGTGTGCGGCTACCTCAACCAGGAATTTTCCTCGATTGAGCTGATCGACTGACGCTGAATTCGCCACTGAAGCAGATGGGCTAAAAAACATGGCTCGCCATAGCTTTAAACCTTCACGAAAATTGAATGGAAACCTTATAGACTGCTCGGGGTCTGGTTCAGCGACTGGCGGTACGGTTTGAAACGCCACCCATAAATCGGCTACATCTTGATCAGAAAACTTCTCGTAAAACGTGTATGGAAAAGCCGGATAATACGGCTTTCCTTCAGGTGAAATACCTTCTCT
>NZ_LWFE01001267.1:0-22074 GCF_001635675.1 Oleiphilus sp. HI0061
TTTGAGAGTTTAACTGACTTCTATGAGGGGCAACCTTTGATAAAGTAGGGCTAAGAATAAGCCCTACATTAGGCGCTCTTACTGGACTTCGTTAATAGTTAGCCAATAAGCCAGAACACTTCTTAATTGACGGTTCCAATTGGTAACATCCAGATCCTGCCGCACGCAACTCCTTGCACCAATGCGGTAGGCCTCTTTGATTTCATTTTTTGAAAACCCTGCAGAAATCAAAACAATCGGCACAGAGTGAAAACGCGCCTGGTTCATCAGTGACTTGATCACATCAATACCTGTAAAGAACGGTAGCTTGTTATCTAAAATAACCAAATCTGGCGTGCGACTTCCAGGGTCACCCAGTACGTCAATCGCCTGCGCACCATTCTGCAGCATGCATAAATCAACTTCCTGCTCGTGCTGTTCGATAATCCTAGTGACCAAGAAACTCTCGTCAGGGCAATCATCGACAACAACATATGGATTCGGCATTAATTATCCTTTCAATTATTTTCCAATCTTTTATTCTATCCTTATTCGCTTTAGTTTGAACAGACCTCGGAAAGCCAACGGAATCCGTTGAGTGAAACAGCCGTAACATCATAATAGTAGCCATTAAATAAATATTTCATTATTGTGGTAATTATGAGCGACGAATACGGACACAGATTAAAAGCTTTTTCATTAAGAATGGAAAAAGAGCTTAGAAGAAAGCTTGAAGAACAAGCGAAACAGAATGGTCGAACCTTAACTTCGGAAATCAACCATCGCTTGGAAAACTCTCTTGATGAAAGCGAAAAAGAATCTGAACTAAAGAGTGTTGAAGAGTCACTAAGCTCTCTGCATGAAAAGTTAGATCACCTTTCAGCAAAAAGTTCAGATTCATAGATCAAGCCAACTTGTATACAAGTGAACGGTTACGTTCACTTGCGCCTGTTAGAAAGTAGCCCCTCAAAACTGGTTCGGTGCGATCAGCCCCAGATAATAGCCAGCAATTAATAGCACTAACAATGATATAGATAAAGATATGCGTACAGTCAGCGCAGTGAGCACTCGTGTATGCTGATTATCATCTTTACCTAAAAAGAAAGCGCCCGCACCAAGACTGACAAGAACCGCCAACAAGTTAATTAGTATTAGAATTTTATAAAAGCTCATGGGTCACCTTTTTTTAAGTCTTATTCTGATAGGCTTTGTTCTAGCTTCAGCGTAACAGAAAAATAATACTCAATGAACTGCGACTGACCATTAAATATGCCCTATTCTTTTCAGCCTAAGTTTTTCCTCTCTTTGTTTTGCACCCTAATGATGCTTGTTTTTTGTGCTTTGGGCCTTTGGCAATTGCAACGAGCTGATGAGAAACAGCAAACCCAATCCGAGCTTGAAGAATTGAGCATGCTGCCTCCCAGAAACTTAAACCTACAAAGCAACCATCTTAAATCGGCCTCCAAAGCCCTTGCGACGGGCCACTACCTAGTTAATGAGCAATTCTTATTAGACAATATTGTTCACAAGGGCAAACCAGGCTACTACCTAATGAGCCCTTTTTTACTAAGCAATCGAGATGAAGTTATTTTGGTGAACCGCGGATGGCTGGCCAAACAGCAAAACGGACTGCCTGAGTTCAAGACGCCAACTGAGCAATTAAGTTTACGCGGCATCCTCGCTCTACCACGCTCTAAGCCAGTCATCCTTGGGAGTATCGATCACCCTATTTCTGCTACGCCACCGCTGTGGTATTACATGGATATGGAAGTTTTTCAGCAGCAAAGCAGCTATAAAGCTCTTCCTTTAATTTTGCGACTTGCGCCCGAACCCGATTCAGATTTCGTGAGAGACTGGCCTAAATTCCAAGCAAAGTCCGGGATGCACATTGGCTATGCAATTCAGTGGTTTGTTTTCGCATTCTTTGTTTTAATAGCCCTTCTTGGTATTAATTTTAAAAGCAAAGCCAAACCTAATAAAAATAATAGTAACAACTAATGGTGATTAAATGAGCAACCCTTCGGTGCCAGTAAATAAGCCTTCTTTTGATAAGCCACAAAACCCCACCCTTTTTAAGCGCCTGGTTAATCCTCTAGTTATTATGCTGGTGCTGTTTGGCTTCCCTTATATCGCATCCTGGTATTTTATGAATAGCGAAGGTAGCTTTTCTGTGGGTGACTTAGGAAATCATGGACAATTAGTCTCCCCCGTTTTACCAATTGGCGAGTACTCACTCAAGACAAGCGCTGGCGAAATACTTTCGGATAAAAGTTTAGCCGGAAGCTGGCGTCTATTTACGGTGAGTTCATCCTGTGAACAATCTTGTCAGGATACGCTTTTAGTCATTCGACAAGCCAGGAAATCAACAGGAATAAACCGCAAGGTCGTCAAACCCATTCTATTACTAAAAACTCCCGAAGCATTAGCACCCTTTAAAGTAGACCTTACACAAGCCTTTCCTCAGTTAGCAACAGTGAGCTCGGACAGCCTTGATGCCAAAGTGCTGATCAACACATTTTCTCAAACACATGCTCAGGTCGAAAATAGTATTTTCATGGTCGACCCCTATAACAATCTAATGATGTATTACCCTGAGGGCGTGGAGCCAAAGCATTTAATGGAAGACTTAGAAAGGCTTTTAAAGGTTAATAAACCCAAGCTGTAATAAAAACATCTTTATTCATGATCAATACCCCTCAATAAAAATAATAGAGACGACATGAACAAACTCTTTTTCAGAATCAGCCTGGCCGCCTGTGCGCTGGCTTTATTTGTGATAGTGCTGGGCGCATACGTTCGTCTGTCTGATGCCGGATTGGGCTGTCCAGACTGGCCGGGATGTTATGGCACGCTCATTGCCCCAAGTGATAGCAATGACATTCAAGCTGCCAACGAAGCCTACCCGGAACGCCCATTTGAAGCCGACAAAGCCTGGAAGGAAATGATTCATCGTTACTTTGCCAGCACTTTGGGCTTATTAATCCTGGCAATGGCAGCTATTGCGATTAAGCGCAGAAAAGAACAAGGTCAGCAACTCACGCTTCCCCTAATTCTACTCGTAGTCGTCTGCTTTCAAGGCGCACTAGGGATGTGGACCGTCACCATGCTACTAAAACCCGCAATTGTTACGCTTCACTTGCTTGGGGGAATGTTAACTTTAGCCCTGCTTTGCTGGGCGATGCTAAGTGATCGACAACAAAAACCTGCTATCGTTTCCCGAGGCCTTAAGAACTGGGCCATATTGGCACTCGTCGTAGTCTATTGTCAGATAGCACTCGGGGGCTGGACCAGCACTAACTATGTCGCGCTTCATTGCTGGGATTTACCAACCTGCCAAGGTAAATGGTGGCCAAATACCGATTTCTCTGAAGGCTTTACAATTTGGCGAGAACTCGGTGTTGATTACGAAGGTGGTACGCTTTCGCTTGAAGCGGGTACGGCGGTTCATCTGACACACCGAATAGGAGCAGTAGTGACACTCCTAGTTGTCGGCACTTTTGCCCTTTTCCTGTTACGATTTTCAAAAGGCCCAGGCCAGCAAGGCACAAGAAACTTAGCCATTTTACTGTTAGTTCTCTTGTGCGCACAGATAAGCTTGGGCATATTGAATATCATACTGGTTCTTCCAACTGCGATAGCTGTCGCACATAATGGCGGTGCTGCATTATTATTGTTGACTATCGTCGCAATTAATCGGAAGCTAAGCACTGATAAACAAAAAAATACCTAGCATCTACGCTCAGTTTTCTTAAACAACGGTTCATAAAAGCTCAGGCAATGCTAGAAGAAAAACAACAAGGCATGTTTTATACAGCCGTTGTCTTGTGTGAAGAATATAAAAACAACAAAGAGAGTTCACAATGGCAAACACTACCGCACTTGCACCCGCAAGCGCCATATCATGGCGCCAGTACCTCGAGCTTTGTAAACCCAATGTGGTTTTACTTATTGTTTTTACCGCCATCGTTGGGATGCTTTTATCCTCCCCTGGCATGGTGCCCCTCGACACCTTATTCTTTGCCTCACTCGGCATAGGTATGGCTGCAGCTTCTGGCGCTGCAATCAATCACTGGGTGGATCAAAAAATTGATGCCACGATGGAGCGAACCAAGGGACGCCCCATTCCGACTGGAGGCCTGTCATCCAAGGCAGCTCTGAGTTTTGCGCTAAGTTTGTGCGTACTCTCTATGGCGATTTTACTTGCGACAACGAACCAGCTTACCGCGCTACTAACCTTCATCTGCGTTATTGGCTATGCGGTCATCTATACTATGTTTCTTAAACGCTCTACCCCGCACAATATCGTTTGGGGTGGTGCTGCCGGTGCTGCACCGCCGATTCTTGGCTGGGTCGCGATGACGGGTGAAGTTAACACCGAGGCCTTGTTATTATTTCTCATTATCTTTATTTGGACGCCACCACATTTCTGGGCACTGGCCATTCGCCGTCGCGATGATTATGCAAAAGTTGATGTCCCTATGCTTCCGGTGACTCATGGCATTCCTTTCACCAAGGTACAGGTATTACTTTATACTTGTATGCTTCTTGCCGTTACGCTGATACCCTTTGCCATACAAATGACCGGCTTAATCTATCTAGCCGGGGCGGTAGCCTTAGGGTTGGGCTTTATTTATCACGCTTATAAGCTATATCGCTGCAGTGCTGACCAACACGCAATGAAAACCTTTGCTTACTCAATATTCTACCTAACGGCCTTATTTGCATTTCTGCTCGTCGATCATTACATACGACTGGTAATACGCGGATAGAAACTGATTAGATTTCGCAAAGCGGCCAGTTCAACGTATAATACCTGCCCTTTTTCATTTCGCCCTATTTACGCATAGGGCTGTTCGGAACACTGACAGGTATTACGCTCCATGCAAGACTTTCAAATCGACCAATACGACTCCCTGTTGGACAACAAAGCCGCTCAAGTACGTGAGCAGTTCCTGCGTTTCTCTGCACCAGAATTGGAAGTCTTTGCCAGTGAAGTTGAAAATTTCCGCTTAAGGGCCGAATTCAAGATTTGGCACGAAGGCGAACGATGCTTCCATGCCATGTTTGAAAAAGGGACCAAGAACGCGCCAATTGAAATAACTCACTTCCCCATTGCTAGCAAAGCTATCACTGAGCTAATGCCTGTCATGATGGAAGAGATCAACCAGTCACCTCAACTCAAGCATCGCCTGTTTCAGCTTGAATACTTGAGTACACTTTCAGGTGAAATGCTGGTCACTCTGATTTATCACAAACAGTTAGATGAAATCTGGATAAAAGAAGCCAAGCGTTTGAAAGAAAAGCTTGGTATTCACATCATCGGCAGAGCCAGAAAGCTCAAACTTCTACTCGATCAAGACTATGTTATTGAAATACTAAACGTCGACGGAAAAGCACTTCGCTATAAACAAATTGAAGGTGGTTTTACTCAACCAAACGGCAAGATGAACGAAAAGATGCTCAGCTGGGCCCGAAGCTGTGTCGACGGCAATAAGGGAGATTTACTTGAACTCTATTGCGGCAACGGGAATTTCTCTATTGCTATGGCCGATAAATTCCGTCGTGTATTTGCTACAGAGATTAGCAAAACCTCAGTCAAAGCTGCCAATGACAATAAAGAAATGAACAGAATCGATAACGTTGACTTTGCTCGCGTTAGTGCCGAAGAGTTTACCGGGCACATGAACGGCATCCAAAAACGCCGTCGTTTGAAAGACCTCAACCTAGAAGAAACTGACTTTCAAACCGTACTCGTTGACCCTCCTCGCTCCGGCTTGGATGACGAGAGCTGCGAAATGATCAGCCAATACCCCAATATCGTCTACATTTCCTGTAATCCTGATACTTTGGAGCTAAACCTGGAACAGTTGAGCAAAACACATGAGATCAAACGCTTGGCGATGTTTGACCAGTTCCCCTATACCCACCACATTGAGTGCGGCGTTTACTTATCAAAAAAGTAGCCCTATAACATAATGAGCCTACCTAAAGCTGATGAGTTTTAAGAGAGGCCCGAAACTTGCATCATATCTTTGTGAGAAGTTATTAACGCTAATAATGTACACAAGTTTGCCGGTAATAGTCAGACCTTAGTCAAATCACGACAAAATAAGCTATCATCGGTAAACAGTCTGCATAGACATAGCGCTATAAGGTCAATATTCGACAAGCTCTAAACCAGAGCCTTGCTGTCACCTATTGATAAAATATACATAAAGTAAATATATACGGCCCTATGCAAATATCCGCTATTAACAAGAACCTTACCTGCTTGTACTGCCTTCTTGCTTTGTGTTTAGCAATGCTGTCTCCGTCTCTAAGCGCTGGTGACACCTACTACACAGATACAGACAACGAAGATAACGCAAGATCAGGAAGCTCTGATGATGACATAGGTCGTATTCTTTCTGACACGTCGTTGAACTACCCGATAGAGTTCAACATAAACCTGACAGGCAGCCTTCCAAGCACCTCTGCCCAGCTTCTTATTAACGCTCACGACATCGATGAAGAATTAGGCCAAGAGGTGTCGATTTCTATAAACGGCAACGGCCTAGGGGACCTGTCCGGCGTCGCAGATGAGGACAGCACCAATATTTTTAACGTGCCAATCGGGCAAATAGTTTCCGGGAACAATATCGTCGAAGTCACCATAGCAAACCCTTGGGCCACTCGAGTCAATTGGGGACAATTACTTATCGATGAAGGGGATGATGATAGCTCTGAATTCATCAATATTAGCCTGTCCTCTATTGATATAGATAGTGGCACAGTTACTTTAAACCTAGATACCGAAGTACTCACAACCAGAGAGGGTGGCTACCGGCTAGAAGTAAACCTTATCGACCAGAGCGGCAACATGCACAGCCAAGCCACCGAAGACTTTCCAGGGCTTGTAGGGCAAACTCAGACTAGAACAAATAGTGTTTCATATCAGTTAGATGAACCGAGTGGCAACTTTCTAATTGAAGCTCACCTGTTTTTCCAGGAAAGCGGCTTTGACCTTCAGCAAGATTATGCCTCCACAACGTATTCACACATACAAGACTCCGGGCCTGATCAACTTCCTGCCAACGCAAATTTTTCACTTATCTCTGCAAATAATGCAAGCATCGTCGCCAATGGTAGTGCCACCACTACAATCACTCTGGATGGCTACGACCTAAGCAACAGACCAACGGCAGTAAGCGGCCAAACAGTGTTATTTTTCACGACAGCGGGGTCCATAAGCACAAGCACCGACAATGGAGATGGTAGCTACAGCGCAACGCTTACCGCACCTATTAGTATTGGCACAGCAACTATCAGCGCAACACTTGATGGTGCAACCGTTAGCGATACAGCGGCTGTCTCCTTGATTGCAGATACGCCTTCCATAGCGACCTCTCGCATCAATGCCGATACTGCTAGCCTGCCAGCAAGTGGCCTGGACACGAGCGTCATTACCGTTCAGCTTTCAGATATAAACAATAATGATTTGGCACGCGGTGGAAACAGTGTCGACATTACAGCCGATATTGGCAGCGTCGGGCCGGTCACCGATCTTGGCAATGGAAGCTACACTGCAGTTTTAACGAGCAGTACGACTGTCGGGACAGCCACCATCAGTGCAAGTCTTGAGGGAAGTACAATTGTGGATACAACCAGTGTTGAGTTCACCCCACTACCCGCCTCCATGAGCGATACTTTAATCACCGCTACGCCAAACACGCTAACGGCTGATGGAAGCACTACTTCAACTATTTTGCTCCAGGCTATTAACGTGCTTGGTAACGGATTAAACTCAGGCGGCAGTACCGTTAGTTTCGCGGCCAGTATGGGCAGTATCGGTGATGTCACCGACTTGAATGACGGTTTTTATAGCGCAACCTACACCTCCCCCACCAATACCGGTGTCGCGATCATTAGCGCCACCTTTGATGGTGAAGATGTTATTGACACTGAAATGATCAACCTTCAGGCAGGAGCGCTACTCGCCTCTAGCGGCGTTATTACCAGTCTCGATGCTGCCGTCATCGCTAATGGCTCCAATACTACAACTATCACAGTTCAAGGAAGCGACGTCTTTGGCAATAGTGTCGAAGTGGGTGGCGCCACGGTTACTTTAAATACCAATTTTGGTAGTTTAGGCGCGGTAAGCGATATGGGAGATGGCCGCTATAACGCGACTCTACTGGCTCCAGCCACAACAGGCACGGCAGTGATTACTGGGACTATGAATGGCCAAAGCCTTGTCGATACCGCAACCGTTCAATTTGTACCGGGCCCGGCAAGCTACCTGAACAGCACACTAAACTCATCATCACCTGTTCTGACGGCTAACGGCAGCGACACCGCCACCCTCACACTTCAAGCCATTGACCTGACTGGGAACTATCTTACTTCCGGTGGTGACACCGTCATTATTAACTCAACTGCCGGCAGCCATAGCTCCGTGAACGATTTAGGTGACGGCACTTATCAAGTCATCTTTACCGCAGATGAAACAAGGGGCGTCGCAGTAATCACAGCAGAGTTAAACGGTGTACAGCTCTCCGATACCGCAAGCATATCTATGATTCCCGGTAATGCCGACTACTCTAACAGTCAAGTTAACAGCAGTCTGAGCCAAATTGTTGCAGACGGCCAAACCCTTAGCCAAATCACTGTCGAAGCAATTGATGAGCATGGCAATGCTCTAACAAACGGAGGAGATATTGTCACCATTTCCAGTACCTTAGGCAGTGTTGGTGATGTGACAGATTTAGGCGATGGTCGATATCAAGCCTCGCTACAAAGTGACACCACGGTCGGTACCGCGACAGTATCCGCGACGATCAACTTCTCGGAAATTGCTGATGTTGCCTTAGTATCGTTCATGTCGCCCCCCACTATCGATGATCTGGCAAGCCCGTCGCCTTTACCTACTTTAACGGGAACATTTCCTCAGATGACCGGAGCAAGCTTTTCAGTCGGCGTCAATCATATCAACTACACACTCGGCGATGGCAACCTAAGCTCAGACGGTTCAAATTGGAGTCTTACTATTCCAACCGGAAATGAGCTAGCCGATGGGACTTATGATGTCACAGCGCAAATCACCGATATCGCCTCACAGATAAGCTCTGATACCTCGATTAGCGAACTTCTTATTGATACTGTAGTACCCACAATTTCATTAAATATTTTGCGCTCAGCTGATAGCAGCAATATCCTAACGTTTCCGGTCTCAGGTCGCTGCACAGAAACAATCGACACTATTACTATCACCGTTACTGATGGACGTTCAAACTCTGTCAGCGAAAGCGATATGAGCTGCTCTCCCGCTACCTCAAACGAAGGTAGCTTCAGCACTGAAATTAACCTAAGCAGCCTTCAAGACGGCGACATCACTATTAATGCAAGTATCGCTGATCGAGCTGGAAACCAGGCAACTGACCAAGATAGTGTTAGTAAAACCGCTTGTGCCCCAGATAATACTGTTGAAATTTGTGATAACGATAGCGATGGTATTTCAAACGGTGACGAGATAAGCCTGGGTCTCGACCCTGATTACTACGATAGTGATGGTGACGGCATTAGTGATCTTGAAGAGCTAGGGGCCGATCTCAGTTCACCATTTGACTCGGATGGAGATGGCATTCTCGATGCCTTGGATACTGACTCGGATAATGATGGCATTAACGATGCTGGAGAGCTGGGAAGCGACCCAAACCTTCCTCAAGATAGTGACAACGACGGCACACCTGACTATCGAGATCGAGACTCAGACAATGACCATATTCCTGATTATCTCGAACATAAGTTTGTAGCTGAAGATTTTGATAATGACTCTATCCTCAACCACCTTGATTTGGACAGTGATGGAGATGGCCTCCCCGATGCCATTGAAAATGGCGTCGCATTGCACCTCGACTCGGATGACGATGGTATCGATAACGGCTTTGACGTCGACCTGACTGGAGGAGAAGACCTCAACCTGGATGGTATTGATGACGCGATAAGTCTTTTGGATAGCGATGGCGATAATAGCTACAACATCTTTGACCTGGACAGTGACAACGATGGTATGAATGATGAACTTGAAGCTGAGTTAACTGCCAGCTTAGACAGTGATGGTGACGGTATCAATGACGCCTACGATGTTGACAGCACCGGGGGCATCGATACCAACCTGGATGGTATCGACGATATCATTAACCCACCAGACACTGACGATGACGGCTTTCCGGATTATATCGATCTCGATAGTGACAATGACGGTTTTACAGACGTGGTGGAATCAGGTGGTACCGATAACAGCCCTATTGACGGTATTCATGACACTCCCGATTCGCAAACAAGCTCACCTACCGATACTGATGGCGACGGTTTGCCCAACCACCTTGAGCTTGAAAGTGGTGATAGCACAAATGATGGTAATGGGCCTTTCGACATTGATAACCTGATCGTGCCAATCCTCGATGCCGACCAGGATGGGCAAATCGACCCAATGAGCGATACCGATGGCGATGGCATTCTCGACAGTGTCGATGAAGACCCGACCAACTTTGGCTCATCCATAGACATTGATGGTGACAGTATCACTAACTCTGACGATCTAGACGATGATAATGATGGTATTCCTGACATTATTGAAGGGGACTTCACTGTCGATACCGATGCTGACGGACAACCTGATAAAATTGATTTGGATAGTGACAATGATGGTTTAACTGATATAAGAGAGTCGAATTCAGGACTAATTGATCTGGACAGCAACGGTGTAATCGATACAGTCGTTGATGCAAATGCAGATGGCCTAGACGATGCGATCACGTCAGCTTTTGCCGTGTCAGACACTGACAACGATGGTGTACCCGATTTTCAGGACCTTGACTCGGACAATGATGAAGTAACGGACCTTCAAGAAGCGAATCTTCCGGGTACGGACCTTAGTGAGATTGACAGCGACAATGACGGTATGGTTGACCTGCTATCATCATCGTCAGGCTTAAGCAGTCATGTTTTCTCTACGCTTATCGATAGCGATGAAGATGGAACTGAAAACTACCGGGACCGCGATAGCGACAATGACGGCTACCCTGACGGCCTGGAAAACGGTGACTTTGATAACAACGGGATTATCGACCTTGCCGAAGATGACGACACTGGTATTAGCACAGCCAAAAGTGGAACAGGTGGCACCATTAATCCCCATCTAGCATGGTTGCTGCTTTTACTTCCCTGGCTTTATAAGAGCTACAGAGCAATACAACACAAGCATGCTTTCTGGATGGCGATAGTTTTTTTACCTCTGCTTATGCATGTAAATGATGCCTCGGCTGACAACAATAATCAGTGTGCTCAGGAGCTAAAATTTGACGATTTATCAGAACTCTTATTTCAACCCTGTTGGTATGTATCCGCCGGGCTAGGTTATAGCTACTTGGCCCCCTCTGGAGAAAGTAACGGCTGGTCAAGTAATGACAAAAGTAGTATTGGCTTTAGTTTCTTGGCTGGTCGCCATCTCAGTGAAAAATGGGCACTGGAGTTAGACTATTCTTTCCTGGGGGAAGCGGGCTTAAAAAATAGTAACCCCACCCTAAATGCAAGTCTAGATGCGGCGATTAGATACCGAGCCCCAAGTCTAATGATTGCATATCGATTCTTACCCCAATATAAGCCTTTCAATGCCCACTTCAAACTTGGGGGAACCTGGCTCAATACAGAAGCAACAGACTCGCGTATTGGCTATGAAGAAGAGTCAACTGTACAAGTTACCTGGGGAATCGGTGCTTACTACAGATTCACCGATAGTCCCTGGTTCATCAGCTTTGACTATACCAATCATGCCAAAGATGCTCGCTTCAGCGGCTTTCATATAGGCCGTTATTTTGGCTTCAAAAAACACATTCCTAAAGTGGAAAAAATCGTAAGAACCCCATTTGAGAATCTACAGCTCCAACTCGATTCAGACCAGGATGGCGTGATAGACAAACTCGATGAATGTCCGCTATCGGATCGTGGAGTCGAAGTTGATAAAACAGGGTGCTGTACTGAAAAAGCAGGCTGTATCAGGATTCAGTAGTAATCAATAACGATTATTAGTTCTGTTTCTCATGAGACTGCGCAAGTACAAAACCGAGAAGCATCAGTATAGCTCCCACAAAGCCGTACATACCTAAGACTTCATCGAATACCCAGTAACCAACCATTGCGCCAAAAACAGACTCCATCGAAAATATGATCGCTGCAATAAAGGGGTCTGCTTTCTTTAAAGCAAAGACCTGAAGTGTATACGCCATACCCACAACGAAGATGCCACTACACAAGGCCCAAAGATAAGCAGAGTTGAGACTAGCCATAGGGCCGCCCTCAAAGCTCAGGGAAAAAACTAAACTTAATAAAGCGCAGACAATAAATTGAAAAAGTGCGAGAACAAGCAAGTCATGCTTGCCCACCCAGAAACTGATAGCCCATAAGTGAAGAGCCCAAAAAACGGCTCCAGCAAGTGCCAAGCCATCACCTAAATAATTAAACTTTCCATCAAAACCGCTCAGTAAGGACAAGCCACACAGAGCAATCAAACCACCAATCCAGGTCAGTAAAGGGTAACTTTTCTTAAATAAGATACCGATAAGCGGGACAAGCGCGACATAAAAGCCGGTGATAAAAGCCACATTGGCGACTTTAGTATAGGCCAAGCTGATTTGCTGAAAAGCAGCGCCAGCCGTTAACAGTAGGCCTAAGCCTGCACCGGCGAGAATCGTTCTCTTATTAAGTAAGGCTGTACGCGAACTCTTCGAAGAAAAAATAAAGGGTAATAGCATCATGGCGCCAAAAGCAAAGCGCCAAAAATTGAAGGCAACGGGAGCCATACCCTCCAAGGCCAAACGCTGAGGTGCAAACCCCAGCCCCCATAGCAAAGCAACCAAGAGTAAAAGCAAATTGATAGGAGAGAAAAGTCGACTCATCAAAAGCCCTAAACGCTACTTTTTAAGCTTGCCGCTGTCGCAAAGCCTCGAACAAACAAATCCCTGTCGCAACGGAAACATTTAAGCTGCTAACACTCCCGATCATTGGAATTTTAGTAAGCTGGTCACAATGCTCTCGCGTCAGGCGACGCAGACCACTGCCTTCAGCACCCATTGCGATAGCAGCAGGGCCTTTAAGATCTGTTTGATAGATATTTTGCTCCGCTTCTCCGGCAGCACCCGTTATCCATACACCAAAGTTTTGTAACCACTTCATGGTACGGGCTAAGTTTGTCACTCGAATGACAGGCACATGCTCAGCGGCACCACAAGCCACCTTCTTTGCAGTGGCATTCAAGGGGGCGGACTTATCCTTCGGCACGATCACGGCATGGACACCCGCCGCATCAGCTGAACGTAAACATGCCCCCAGGTTATGAGGGTCAGTCACGGAATCCAGAATCAATAAAAACGGTGGTTCATCTAGCGCTGAGAGAATATCTTCAAGATCCCCTTCATGCTTCTCAACTTCCCCTTTAATAGTTGCCACAACACCTTGGTGACGACCGCTGACCAACTTGTCTAATTCCTTCCGAGGCACATAGTCACAAGAGAGCCCTTTAGACTGAAGCAAGCGAATAAGCTTTGATAAGCGCTGGTCGTCCCTACCCTGCTGTACCAATACAGAGATAACCGAATCGGCCTCTTTTTGCACTAGGGCCTCAACTGCATGCAAACCAAATACGGTTTCTTGATTCATTAACTCTTAACCTTTTGTTTTAACTTTGCGCTTTCTAATTGCTGGCGTCACCGGCTCTGAATTAGCGTCTGATTTTACCTTGTTAATTTTCTTTAAGGGCTTTTTTACTTGCTTGCTTTTTAAAGCTTCTAGCTTGCTTGGCTTGCGCTTTAAAGGCTGGCTAGATTTAAGCTCTTGAGGCTCTTCTGTCTTCAACTCTGAAGAAGACTTCGGCTTTCTTGACTTGGCTTTTACCGGACGCTCGGTTTTCTTTCTTGCGCCATTTCGGGATTTAACCTTAGGTTTATCACTTCCCTGACGTCTATCCGCTTCTTTACGCCGCTCACCTGCCTTCCGCTTGTCCTGACTGTCGCGCTTGCTACCGCTTTTGGGCTTACCTTTCTTAGGGCGCAATTTGTCACGTGACTTGGAACTTGAGCTCACTAGAACCAGGTCAACCTTGCGCTCTTCCAGATTGATGTTTGAGACCTGAACAAGCACCCTATCACCCAGACCAAAGCGCTTACCTGAGCGTTCACCGATCAGGCGATGCTTCGCTGCATCAAATTGATAATAATCACTGTCTAAAGTCGAGACATGAACTAGACCTTCAGCATATAAATCAGCTAGCTCTACAAAGAAGCCAAAGCCCGTCACGGCAGAGATAATACCCTCAAACTCCTCACCCAAGTGTTGCTGTAGGTACTCACACTTAAGCCAGCTCATTACATCACGCGTCGCCTCATCAGCACGTCGCTCAGCCATCGAGCAGTGTTCACCAAGAACCAGCATTTTCGCTAGGTCATATGGGTATTTATACGCTTTTCTTAACTCAGGAGCCTGAGCATCCGCAGCAATACCTACGTCGTCAAAATCATTATTCTTAGCAGAATAAATAACAGACTTGATAGCACGGTGAACTAATAGATCAGGATAACGCCTGATAGGTGAAGTAAAGTGAGCGTAGTGTTCATAAGCCAAACCAAAGTGACCTTTCTCTTCAGGCCCATAGACTGCTTGGCTCATAGAGCGTAATAAGACGGTTTGTAGAACGCTGAAGTCAGGACGATCCTGAATATCCGCCATAATTTGTTGGTAGTCAGAAGGCGATGGATCTTCACCGCCCATCAACTGCAAACCTTGTTCACCTAGAAATGAACGCACATTCTCTAGTTTTTGTGCTGTCGGCCCCTCGTGAATTCGATACAAGGTTGGTAGCTTATGGCGCGATAAAAACTCTGCTGTCGCTACATTTGCACAGAGCATGCACTCTTCTATGATTTTATGAGCATCATTACGCTCAGTTGGTACAATCGCATCAATTTTTCGTTCATCACCAAAAATAATTCTGGTTTCAACCGTTTCAAAATCAATAGCACCACGATCTTTACGACGACTGACCAGCACTTGGTATAAACCATACAGTTCGTGCAGCTCGGGAAGTCGATCAGCAAAATCTTCACAAAGTTGAATGCCATCACTTGAGTCGGGCTCTTCCAGAATGGTTCCAACCTGGTTATAGGTCAAACGCGCGTGGCTGTGCATTACCCCTTCGTAAAAACGACTCTTAAGGACTGAACCTTCAGCGTTAATATCCATTTCGCAGACCATACATAAGCGGTCAACTCTAGGATTAAGGGAACACAAACCATTAGATAAAACCTCAGGCAACATCGGCACAACATGGTCGGGAAAATAAACCGAGGTTGCGCGGTTATTTGCTTCGACATCCAACGGTGACTCAGGGCGTACATAGTGGCTAACATCAGCGATCGCAACATAGAGCTTCCAGCCGCTTCCATTTCGTTGACAATACACAGCATCGTCAAAGTCTCGCGCATCTTCGCCATCAATCGTAACAAGGGGCAAATGCCTGATATCAATACGCCCGGCTTTGTCACTATCGAGAACTTCTGATTTGAGTGTATCGACAGTTTGTTGAACTTCAGGCGGCCACTCAAAAGGAATATTATAGGAACGAATCGCTACTTCGATTTCCATACCAGGAGCCATGTGGTCTCCTAATACTTCAATTACCTGACCGGTCGCGTGCGTGCGTTTAGTCGGATGTTGCAATATCTTAACCACGACATATTGGCCATGCTTGGCTTCAGCCGTATGATCAGAGTCAATTAGAACCTGTTGGGTAATGCGGTTATTTTCAACTTCGACAAATACGATGTTGCCTTCACGATATAAACGTCCAACCAATTGTTCGGTATTTCGTTCCAGGACATCCACAATAACCGCATGACGTTTACCACGATGATCTTCCCTATCTGCGCGTACTAGCACCCGATCGCCATCAAACACCATCTGCATCTGACGAGCCGATAAGTAAAGGTCATCACCGCCTTCATCAAGCTTTACAAAGCCAAAACCATCACGGTGACCTATGACCACACCTTTAAGCAAGTTAACGCGAGAAACCGGTAGATATCGATCACCCCGGTTACGCACTAGTTGGCCGTCTCGCGACATAGCAATAAGACGCCGACGAAGAGCTTCAATTGAATCATCATCTTTCAATGACAGCTCTTCAACTAGTTCAGGATGAGTGGCCGGAGCGTTGCGCGCATCCAGATGAGAAAGAATAAACTCTCGACTGGGAATAGGATTTTCGTATTTCTGCGCTTCGCGATCCTTATGAGGATCTTGCGTGGCTTTACTGGTCTTTTTTGTCATGTGTCCGCACTAAGAACTAATAATTGGGAAAATCACTGAACGCTAGTTAGCTTCAGATTCCCAAAAAGGGAACTGTCCGCTGCCGAACAGTTTAAATTTAGCGCAGAGTATAGCCTTTATAGAGCAATATGTAGATACATATTCACTTTTGCCGGGTCTTGAACAACATGCATTTGAGAGCGTTTAAGGCCGCAACAGGTCGCCAAGTATGTCATATGCGCTTCACTTCTGGGGTTTACATGCCAGTCAAGGAAGTCCATATAGGGCTGGCTAGCGTTATTAGTGCTCAAATTAGCAATGACGATTTCACTTCCCTTTCGCGTATGGCTCATTAGCTTTTCCAAGGTTAGCTTAAACGAGGCATCGTTCAAGTAATCAAATAACCCTTCTGACCAAATCAGGTCATACTTTTCATCGCTTTCAATATCTTGGACTCCGCCATGTGCAAAGCCAACCTGATCACTATACTTACGACACAGGATACTAGCGTAATCTAAAGCCTTCCAGGACTGATCAATGCATAAAAAAGACGAGTCGCTTTTATACTGCCCCAAGTAATCCGCGATAGAGCGGGAAGAACCTGAAGCGATATTTAGGACATTCATACCTTGCTGATGCTGTTCCGCAGCAGCCATTACGTCAACGAAGTAGCGCTGGCTATGTTGAAAGGCCGAAACAAAAGCCTGACTATTCCAGAACTGATCCCAGTTCCTTAAGTCTGTCTTGGGTGTAAGAAAGTGACCGTAAATACGTTCTAATAATTCAAAGTCGCCAGCATAGCCATTGGGTTTTCGATACGCCAAGCCTTGCATAGTATCGAAACTTAGCGCCTTGCCCATCAAGTCTTCTTTATAGTCTGGCCCATAGTAATTAAATTCTCCTCGGCTCTTTGCCTGATTAAAATCAACCAAAGCTTGTTTTAATGCTGGGTACTGATCAGGCTCTGGGCCACCAGCATTCACAAGATCCTGCAAATAAAGTACGGATGTATTCATACTTTTGACCTCACTAAGAAAGTAACAAATAAATGGTCATATCACTGCCCTGCTTCACAAACCTAAAGCAAATACGGACGAACATAGATACCTATGACCGTGAAATTCCTATATCTCTCCATTCTGAAGAAAAAAATTAGAACAAAAAAACCAATTTACAGAGATATAGACGGACAAAACGCAGAAATAGTCACAATTATTTTATTTTTCTTTTTTATTCAGACAGTTAGCTAGATGTCAGCCANGACATCTAGCTCTTTCGTAGGCAGAGGGTTCGCCCCTCAAAATTCGGAGCTCAGTAGAAGCCGGAGGTCATATTTAAAACATGCCTAATGTAATCAATAGTTTATGATCTCTAACCTTGATAGACTTCAAAGTAGATTTTGCTAATTGGTGCTTAGCATCATCGTCACGTAAGCGATAGACAGGAAGCTTCTCGCTAGCTTTAGACAGCACTAGCTCAGCCAGTTTGGCAATCTTTGGTGTTAGTTGTTTTGGCAATAAGTCGATCTCAAGGTCGACCAGTCGAGGTGAGTCTAAATAAAATTCCCCGCTATCCTGCTGGTAGCGGAGGGTACCGGCGATTTTACCTCTGCCACCACCTTTAAAGCCGCCTGGTGCGATGACATCAACATGCATAAAAAAGCCAACTTCATTACTGACGTTGATTAACTCCACTTTTGGCTCGGACAAGCGAACAGTAAAGAAGTACTGTTTCTTTTCTAAGGGCATCATCGCCTCAATCTTTTCTTGCAAGCTTCGTTCTGTCAGCTCAATGGTGTAGGTAAATCCTGAGGACATCTGGGAGAATGAAAACATAAGTAAGAATACAAAAATACGGGTCATAGTGAATGTGAGTTTACCTTAAGTACAGCAAATCATGCGAGCCTAAAAGAATCTGTAGCGATTCACTACAAACATTAGCTTTAAGCGTAGCAATCCGCTACAATCCAGATATCAACCTCAGTTTGGAGATTCTTTGATGGCTAAATCCAATTCCCCTATCCGTTTAGAAAGTGAACTTATGAAACAAGCCAAGTTAAGTGGTGAACTTAACAAGCGCTCAGTGGCTGAACAGATAGAATATTGGGCAGAAATAGGCCGCGGGGTTTCTGGTGTCGTAGACCCTGAAACACTCATTAAAGTAAACAGTGGTCTTGCAAAAATCAATGTAGAAGAAACGCATAATGTCGACATTGATGCTGACGATATATTCAGCAACCTGGAACAACAACGCGACTCAGGTTCTTTGATGAGAAACATCACCACTACCAATTATGCCTTTCAGGCCTCAAGTACTGATAAGGGCATGCTTGAAAGAATCGACCAACAAGGTAATGTCACCACCGGCTATTTTGAAAATGGCGTATTTATAGAATCTAGAGTATAAATTGAATAAAGAATCAAAACAGCTGTGGCTGCTCGCCGGAGGAAATGGCGCAGGAAAATCTACCTTTTATAGAACGCAGCTACAACCTCGTGATCTACCCTTCGTTAACGCCGATAATATCGCTCGCCAAGTATTCCCCGATGCGCCTGAAGCGCATAGCTATCAAGCCGCAGCCATCGCTGAGCGGCTCAGGAATGAGCTCTTGGAAGAAGGACGTAGTTTCTGTTTTGAAACCGTTTTCTCTCATCCCTCCAAAATCGACTTTGTAGGAAAAGCCAAAGCTCACGGTTACGAAGTAATTATCGTCTTCGTTCATCTTTCAACCCCCGAACTTAACAAAGCACGAATACAGCAAAGGATTGAAGAAGGCGGTCACGCAGTACCAGAAGATAAAGTCGTCAGCCGTATACCTCGCACCATGCAAAATATAAAAACAGCGCTAGTGCTGGCAGACAAAGCTTATCTCTTAGACAACTCTGACTACCTAAAGCCCTTCGATCTCGTTGCTCAGATCACGCAAGGATTAGTAACGAAAAAAGCAAACACCCTGCCCGATTGGGCGAGATTTCTACTAGAAAGTTAAAGCCTGATACACACGCCGCTAAGTCAGATAGCTCTGTCTTCAAACTAAGAGACTCTAAAATGCAGATGAGGGCCTATCAAACCGTCAGCGAAGTCACAAACATACCAATTAAACCAATCAGACTAATAACAAAACCAATACTCCGGGCCAAGGCTATATTCGCGTAATAGCACAACATATGCATCACACGCCCAGCAAAATAGGTCACAGAAAACGCGTCGATATAGCTTGCATCGGCACCACTATAAACAGCAAACAAAGCAAACAGGATAAATACCGCGATCGTCTCATTGGTATTTGAATAAGTACGAGAGGCTCGAAATAAAAATCTAGCGTGATCAGCTTCGACGGGATAACCCGGTGTATGTTTCAATTTAATTGATGCTGCGTCAGAAACAAGTATTTGGGTGAGCAGCAATAAGCCGGTCAGTCCAACAATGAGTAGCGTGAGTTGATAGTCTGCAAATACTTCCATATATTGATCCTAGTACTTTCATAAGTGATTGGGTTCACTAATTGTAAAGCGCTGAATACTATTTAATGCTTACCTCATCACCCTAATGCTACCTAAAACCTTAAATACACAGTTCTATCAGTAGGACAAACGAAGCTATTAACGTTAAAGCGACACGACGATTTAACCCTGCAATTCTGCAAGAAAGGTTTAATAAGAGATTGGGAACACCAGAGCAAGTACACACATGAACAACGCCATTCCAAGTGAAGTAATCACAATCCAGTTATCATCTATCAACTTAGGCATATACTTTCCCTCGGTATTTATCTAACTAATAACAAATACATTAATTGATAATGATTATCATTACAACCACCCTCCTGTGACCTGTAATGGATTTAACTCACCTCCCTTGGTAGTCCAGCCTAGCAATGCCATCTCTACACCGAGGCGATCAACACTTTCCGGCAATCGAAGCCGACTGCTCCACAACTCCTGCCTACTAGCAGTATCTTTCTTGCTGAGTAAAAACTCATGGTGTAAGGACAGTACAACAAAATCTTGCTGTAGATTTCTGCCGCGGTTTTCACCAGCATTAATGTTTGAGAGCATATCAAAGCCGAGTAAGGCTATATTGATCTTGAACGACTTATCCTGCTCTGCTTCTATCTTGGTGGTATAGCGAATTAACACCTCGCGTCCATCAATATCAATCTGTAAACCACCTAGACCCTCTACCCTCTGTGCCTGGGGTAAGCGTTGACACCGAAACCACCCATTCCAGCCCTTGCCACTCACAATAAATCCCGGAGTCGCGACTTGTCTAATTAAACCTAGACGCTGATAAAGGCGCTGCCGATTGCCATATTGAGCCTTGGCAAACTCATCCTTCCAACCGATGTAATCCCAATAATCAACATGGAAGGCTAAAGGGAAAAGTGACTTCCATAAACGCTTATCGTGCTTGAACTTACTGATCCATCGTTCAGCTGGAGGGCAACTGCTACAACCTTGTGAAGTGTAAAGCTCAATCAGACTGCCTGGCTCATCTGAGCTGGTAAAACGTAAGTTTCGTTCTTGAGCATTTACCGAGGCCATATAATTCACACTCAACAAAAGACATACCATCAAGCCTGTAAAACGTCGCACTTTAGAACCGTACACGCGGGCAACTCCTATCTCTTATACCTCAATATGAGGGATACGCATATGTAGTTATGACTTCAAAAGAACATGATAGTTCCAACACATTCAAAAAATTGGTACTCACCTACAAATAAAATGAATACAAATTCATATTATTGATTGAATACCGTTATTGCTGCTAGTATGAAAAGTATAGGATGCACAATAAATACGAGGTCGATATGAGTTCAGTAAGCGATTCAGCAAAAACGGTAAAGCAAAAAGCTAGCGATTACCTATCGGTTGGCCAAATTCGCTACCTGAAATCTGCTTCTGACCTAAGGGCTTATCTAATGTTTGCCTTCAACTGGCTACTCATCGCTTTTGCTTTCTTTATCGTTGCTGTTTGGCCAAATATCATTACCGTCATAGTGGCTTTATTCATTCTAGGAGGACGGCAACTCGGTCTTGGTATACTTCTGCATGAATGCTCTCACCGCTCATTCTTTTCCACCCAAAAGCAGAATGACCTGGTTGGCCATTGGTTGGCAGGTATTCCGGTACTTGTGCCTATCGACTTCTACCGTCCTTATCACTTTACTCACCACACTAAAACCGGAACCGACGAAGACCCCGATGTTGGTAACATTGCTCAATACCCGGTTAGCAAAGATAGCTTTAAGCGCAAGATCATTCGTGACTTTCTTGGTTTATCTGGGCTCAAGGCAACATCAGCTTTGTTATTTTATGTACTTCCAGGGCGTGCTGGAAATGCCGTTTCCTTGGGTGTAAACAGCGATAAGATCGGAACAGATGCTGGCTGGAAAATGGGACTTAGAAACTACCTTCACGTCGTCAGTTTCCACCTTATATTTTTTAGTATCTTGGCGGCGAGCGGACATGCCAGCCTCTATGCTTTATGGTGGATTGCCTATATTTTTACTCATCCCTTCATCATTCGAGTTCGTCAAATCGCCGAGCACGGCGCCATGCCAGCACTTGCCTCAGAGGATGTTCGCCACACGACACGTACAACCATCGCCAACTGGTGGGAGCGTTTACTGTTTGCACCGAATTATGTGAACTATCACTGCGAACATCATTTGCTCCCAACCGTTCCCAGCTATCGACTATCTGAAATGCATCGCATTCTTAAGCTACGTGGATTTTATAAGAGTAATGAAGA
>NZ_LWFE01001268.1:0-1474 GCF_001635675.1 Oleiphilus sp. HI0061
TTTCTTCACGCCCCTCATCGAAGCCCACGACAGCCTCGAATAGCCATGTGTCAGAACGAAGACCACGCCACCCGAGCGCCTCACCGGCCCAGAAGAAAATATTATCACCTTTACGCCATTGCACCGCACCGGCAGGATCGACTTCTGCGCCAAATTCATCAGACCCTTCGTAGGCTGATTCGTATTCAACAGCCAGGCCAAGTCCGAAGGCCCAGCCATCATTGCCCCGCGTAAAGTCATCAATTGAAGGTAAGGGCACCATAGCTGTTTTTGTGTCCTGGGCTAATGCTGTTTGAAAGGAGAGTGTATATAAGCAAGTTGTCAAAAGCATGCCAGTAATTTTTTTCATTTAAATTCAACTTATAGAGTGAAGAACAATAAAGTACGTGAAGAATATATTATTGGATCACGCACAATTATTTTCGCTTGAAGGTTCGATTCTAGTGACTAAAAAAAGTGTTCTAATATCCCAAAAGCACTTTTAATAAACTCTATCAGACACTCATCTGGCCTTAATATAACTAAAGCGATAACTATGGTTGTGTACTCTTGGCGATAAATTTCAGTGTTTTCAACGGCATTCACTTCATCTCTTCTTCGTTAATGTCTCAAAGCTAAAATTGACTGTATTAACCTGATACAAATAAGGCTGAAGAGTGACAGAATATCGGATAGTTACTTCTAAAACGAATGTTTGCATCTTTCACTTTCCCAAAGGTACTGCTTTGGTGGCTTGTGGCCTAAATATTCAAGCTTTATGATCAAAGCCGAATGGCAACTTTGCGGACCTAATACGCCTTTGCCATGTTATTTGGTAATGTCACGCTCGGTATTTCAAACTGTAAGGTCGGGGTTGAGCCGATACAACTTATACGTCTAAGTCCTCATAACACGCAGGCATAAAGCGTGGCGTACACACAGCTAAAAACACCAAGTCACCCTCCCCGTCGTTATATATCTTCTGCCTAATGCCTTGCGGGATCAGTACTACATCCCCAGCGCTAACCTGCTGTTCCAGATCTCCAACATAAACCTTGCCTGAACCCTGCTGAATCACATAGCGCTCACTGACTTCTGTTAAGGCATGCCAGCGCGTTGTTTTACCCGGTTCAACTCTAGCTCGCGCAATCGAAAGTGCGGGATCATCGTCAGTATTTAACATCTCCAAGATATAGCAGCCCTCGTGAAAGTAATACTCTTCCCTTTCTGGCGTTCTATAGATACTCAAATTATTCCTCCATTCACCTTCATCTGTGTTATCAACAGGCTTTTCTTGTTAGTATTCGCGCCATATTTGTTCCCTTATTGAATACTGTAAAGAGACGCCAAAATGTCGTATATCATAGGCCAACGCTGGGTCAGCCAGACCGAACCCAAATTAGGATTAGGAATCATCAGCGAGTTTGAAAACCGCCGAGTGACGATCACATTTCCGGCAGCCGGGGAAACTCGCACCTACGCCAGCGTCAACGCG
>NZ_LWFE01001269.1:0-922 GCF_001635675.1 Oleiphilus sp. HI0061
CACTATAAATATAGGACAAAATTAGAAATACCCCCTACCTATTTAGGGATATTTTAGAAAGAAAGTATTTGGATTCAGTTGGGGATTAACGTTTATATCAAACAAACAAAAAAGCCGTCACAAATGACGGCCCTACTTACACTCATTATGCTATTCGAAGCTTACATCTGCGACTGTAAGTAATTTTGAAGCCCAATCTTATCAATCAAGCCCAATTGCTTCTCTAGCCAATAAGCATGATCTTCTTCTGAGTCTTCTAACTGCTTAACCAGCATTGCACGGGTTTCGTAATCTTGCTCAGACTCACACAAAGCAATCGCTGCCTTAAGGTTTTTAATTACTGAGTATTCTACATTCAAGTCATTCTGTAGCATTTCCGAAACTGTTTTACCGACATTTAGCGGCTCACGCGTTGCCAAGTCTGGATGCCCTTCCAAGAACAAAATCCGTTTGATCATTTGGTCTGCGTGATCTGTCTCTTCTTCACGCTCATGATCCAAACGTTCATAAAGCTTATCTAAGCCCATATCTTCATAAATTCGAGAGTGAACAAAGTATTGGTCTATTGCCGTTAGCTCACCCGCTAACAAGTGATTTAATTCTGCTATAACTTTATCTGAACCTTTCATATTTCACCCCCTTAATCATCTTCAATCATTGATTGCATATAGTTCTCGATCGTCACTTTATCGATCAGATCAAGCTGAGTTTCCAACCAATCTAGATACTCCTCTTCTTCTGCAAGAATTTCTCGAAGCTTATCACGGGTGACGTAGTCTGATACTGATTCACAATAAGCGATCGCTTCGCGTAAGTCGGCAATGGAGCTTTGTTCTAATTTGAGGTCGCACTCCAGCATTTCTTGAGTGTTCTCGCCTATTAATAATTTGCCTAACTTTTGCAGGTTGGGGATACCTTCCAA
>NZ_LWFE01001270.1:0-1550 GCF_001635675.1 Oleiphilus sp. HI0061
CAAAATGCAGGGTAGCCTGCGGGTATTTGCTTTCAAACTGTCTTGCCATCTTGGTAAGTGATACTTTGGCTGAAGAAACTCTTCCAAGATGTTTTACTTCTGAGCCTCGTTGATCTTCGCAATATGCGACTTCGGTGAACTCCTTATGGGTGTCCAATCCGACAAAAATTATGGTATTGTTTTTCATGGTGCTGGCCTCCGCTTATATGGTATGACACATATATTATGGCTCTGGCTTTGCTAACCCACGATAGGAGGTCAGCACTCTTTTGGGACGTGGGGAGTCATTATGTCTAGGTTTCCGAGTGCCCAACAATTAGTGTACACCCTACTATAGTTATATAGACCTTATGTGGAGGTGCTCATGGCACGTAAAAAAACTCAAGCTTACTCTGAAGAATTCCGAAAAGAAGCAGTGAAACGCTGCGAAAAACCGGGCGTCACTCAAGCTCAAGTTGCTAAAGAACTTGGAATTAGCTCCCAACAAATCGCGAACTGGAAGCGTCAATTTATGCGCTTATCTGATAAACAATTCAACTCTGTTAATGGCGTCGATTACTCAAAAAATGAGAGTGAAGAACTTCGTCGTTTAAGGCGAGAGAATAAACAGCTTCAAGAAGAAATGGATTTCCTAAAAAAGGCTGCGGCGTACTTCGCCAGAAACCAAGAGTGAAGTACGCCATTATCAAAGAGTATGAAGAGCAGCATTCCAAGGCTTTAATGTGCCGGGTTATGCGTGTCTCACGCACTGGTTACGCTAATTGGTGCAAGGGTTCTATCTGTGACCGCGATAAACGTCGACAACTAATGACAGCTAAAGTGTTGGATACCTATGAAGACTTTGAAGCTGGCTGCAGATTCTGGCCCATTCCGATCACTCATTCTGGTTTTAACCGATCATCATTTCTGGAACTTTTCGACCATTGATTCTGGTTTTATTCGATCACTTTTTCTGGATTTCCAGAATCAGTGATCAGATACCAGAATTGATGATCAGATACGCCGGAATACGCAAGCTGGCTATGGATCGAGAAGAATAGCGAAAGAGTTAAACGATCTTGGTTACCCTTGTTCAGAGAATTACATTGCTAACATTATGAAGTCTCAAGGCATTAGGGCGCGTAACGGTAAGGGTTTTAAATACAGCCGCCATAGCCTTACGATGGTAAACGTGTCTGAAAATATTCTATGGCGTGACTTTAACGCTAAACATCCAAATGAAAAGTGGACGACAGATATCACTTATATCTGGGTTAAGGATAAATGGCTTTATCTGGCTACTGTGATGGATTTATATTCACGTTGCATTGTTGGTTGGGCGCTTGATGAAACGATGACTGAGGCGCTCGCCCCCTGTGTCAGGATAGTTGTCGCCTCTGTTAATTTTTAATAATTGAATAGGAGGCGGTAAGAGAATATGAGTGAAGCATTATTCAAAAGAGTTTAAAGAAGCCATTGTTAAGAAGTGGCTTGAAAGTGGGTTATCATTAAGAACGTTTTCAGCCCAGGAAAACATAAACCTATCCACCTTGTATTCCTGGCGAGATAAA
>NZ_LWFE01001271.1:0-740 GCF_001635675.1 Oleiphilus sp. HI0061
GTGAAGATTCAAAAGAACAGGCTAAAGAAATGATTCAGACCTTACAGTCCATGGGTAAACTCACTATCGTGCCGCTGGTAGAGAGTGCAGCCCTGCTATCAACTTTGTGGCAAGCGGGCGTCAACTATATTCAGGGTTACTACCTGCAAGCACCCTCTACAGAAATGAACTACGACTTTAGCGAAGAAAACTAATTGGAAAGCTTATTTCTCTTTCAGTTTGGCCAACTCCCAGAGCTGGTCTAGTTGAGTTAAGGGCACCTCGCTCACAGAAGTGCCCTGATTGCCCAATTGCTCCTCGATAAATTGAAAGCGCGAAGTAAACTTATCATTGGTAAGCTGAAGCGCATCTTGAGGAAGTACACCTAGAAAGCGCGATAGATTCAAGCAGCTGAAAAGCAAGTCACCAAACTCAGCTCGAATTTCAGGCCTTTTAAAAAGGTCTTCAGCCGTGCTTGTCTTACACTGCGCTTTCGCTTTTATGACTTCCTGCTTAAGCTCGTCCAGTTCTTCAGCTATTTTATCAAAAACTGGCTCTATTTCAGGCCAATCAAAGCCGTGCTTAGCTGCGCGCGCTTGAATATCCAAAGCCTGGTTCAGTACTCCATCTTTATTGGAAGCACCTTCTAGAATACTATCCTGAGCCTTTTTAACTTTCTCTGAAGACACCAAAGCTCCTTAGTTACGTTTTCTGCGAGCATCAATAATATTGGGTAATTGCTTGATCTTGGCTAGGGCTTG
>NZ_LWFE01001272.1:0-1115 GCF_001635675.1 Oleiphilus sp. HI0061
ACGGCTGATTGTGTGCCAAACCTGTCTTTAATATCTACCGTATCTCCAATTAATCCAGCGTTAGCTGTTGTAGAGCTGATTACTAGAATACCGGCTGCTAGACCGCATAGTAACTTAGACATAAACAATTTCCTTGTTAAATTCTGCCGACACACTTCACCGGCAATAGATTGACGTACGTAAAAAATGGACGTCCATTTAAACATCATTCACTAATGCAATCCGTGACTCATGTAGCATAAGTTTACAAAAAATTACATGATGTTAACGCTATGACTTAAGAGAGCTATTACTAGCCTAATTTGACCAAAGTAAACAAAAACCGCCAACGTCCGCTTTCAGAAAGATAAAGACACAGGTATTGGTAATTATCTAGTACACCTCTTAAAACATCATCAACATCTTCGGGAATGGCTCTTTCATATTTTTCTATTTGATGGTACTTTTTTAAGCCCAAAAGTTTTCTGATTCTAGTTTGAGGTACTCCCGAGAGCATTAGATGCACTGCAAAGCTATGTCTAAAGGTTTCAGCGGTTATATTAAAGGGGGAGCCTCCCGAACGTTCGACCAGTTTATGTATATGACGATTTACAGTATGTCGATCCACACCGAAAAGTCTTTGATTGTGTTTAATTTGGTTTCCAATAATGTAAGACTCAATACGATCTTTTAGATCCGAATCTTTAATTGAGATAGATCGAGATGAGATCATTTCTTGCTGAGCTTTTGTGGGCCTCCCAGCCCTACTATGAAGCCGCTTCAAAATAACACTTCCTGACCGTTTAAAGCTTTCACGCTTTAAACCTAGAACTTCAGAAACAGTTGCTCCAGTACTCCACATTAAATCTAACAACAACCTTCTGGGTAAATATTTTTCATTATTAAGTAGCGTCAATATCTCTGGCTTTACCAAATATCTTGGGTACTTACTATCAATGTTGAAGAGCGATGCTCTATGGTCGATTAACTCATTCCAAGTGTAAGAGCATAGGTAACCTGAAGTTTCACGGTTTTGCGCAAAAACACGGTATTCAAATAACTGCTTTGGTTTTTCAAATAAGTGTTCCATTTTTGCCTCCTAATTTTGGAGCAAGTTAAAGGTAATTATAGCCACT
>NZ_LWFE01001273.1:0-1326 GCF_001635675.1 Oleiphilus sp. HI0061
CTTGAAGAACAATTAGCGTCGGGTCTGACATGTCTTGTACGCGACGCACTACGATATTCCAAGCCTGAACTTGTCAAACCTGGTATTTACTTTTCACGGTCACGATACAAAATTCGGCGACCATTATTTCACTATAGACCAATATCTTAAAAGTGTTTGTTAATATCAAATCACGATTAATTTCATAAGCATTTATTATTTATAGTTTAAATAGATAATCTAAGAAAGAAATTGTTTTATTCAAAATGTAATGAAAGTTAAACTAAGATAGTAGTTCTTAAGGTTAGTACATTTTTTTTGTTTCGCAGGTAATAAATGACGATTAAGTTAGGAATTGTGATGGATCCCATTTCCGGGATTAATATCAAGAAGGATAGTTCCTTCGCTATGCTGCTTTCTGCCCAAGCGAAAGGCTGGTCTTTGAACTATATGGAAATGTCTGACCTATATTTGGATCAAGGTACGGCTCGTGGACGTTTGACGCCTCTCAAGGTAAGTAACGATGAGCAAAGCTGGTATGAACTTGGTGAGCCGCGCGAAGCCGATTTGGCTGAGTTAGACGTCATTCTTATGCGTAAGGATCCACCCGTTGATTCAGAGTTTATTTACGCTACGCATATTCTAGAACGGGCCGAGCAGCAGGGAGCTTTAGTATTAAATAAAGCCCAAAGCTTGCGAGATTGTAATGAAAAGCTATACGCGACTCTTTTCCCCCAATGTTGCCCGCCTGTTTTGGTCTCGAGAGATCAGCAACGCTTGAAAGCGTTTTGTAAGCAGCATGAAGACGTCATCTATAAACCCTTGGATGGTATGGGAGGCGCTTCTATTTTCAGAGTGACTCTGGGGGACAGTAACCTAAGTGTGATTCTCGAAACGCTGAGTCAGCATGGCCAGCAACAGGTGATGGCGCAAAAATATTTGCCTGAGATAAAGAATGGCGATAAGCGTATACTTATTATTGATGGTGAGCCGGTTGCTTTTGGCTTGGCGAGAATTCCGGGGCAAGGTGAGTCGCGAGGCAATTTGGCTGCAGGTGGTCGTGGAGAAGTGCTGCCACTGACTGAACGTGACTATTGGATCGTTGATCAGATAAAAGATGATTTACTAGATAGGGGCTTGTTATTTGTAGGTATCGATGTGATTGGTGATTACCTGACAGAAATAAATGTCACCAGTCCAACCTGTATTCAGGAAATTGAAAGGGTTAGCCAAATCAAAATTGCTGATAAGCTAATATCGACGATTGAGCAGAAATTGAGTGCTAGTAAAAAGTAATATGAAGCAAGAGACGCAATCTGTAGGGGAGCTAAATTGGCAGTGGTAGGA
>NZ_LWFE01001274.1:0-2598 GCF_001635675.1 Oleiphilus sp. HI0061
TGCCGATGCCTCACCCGTAATAACACTAATGATTTCGGCATACGATATATTGATAGGCCCAAAACCCAAAGCTGAAACTAGACAGAACAGAACGAGAAAAGTAATTAGCAAGCAAGCTATGAACTTACCGGCAATCAGCGAACCCGTTCTAGCCTCGGCACTAGTATTCATAACTAATTCTCGGAACATTTGCACTAGGATGGCGATCTACCTTAACCTTCGCCTTGAAGACTTTTGATATTAAAGACTCATTGAGCACTTCATTTATAGAGCCTTGAGCAACCAATCTGCCACGGTCTAACACCAACAAACTATCGCAGAAAGCCGCGGCGAGATTTAAGTCATGAAATGAAGATAAAACACTTATTCCTAATTGCTTCACCTTGTTCAGCAGATCAATTTGGTAATGGATATCCAAGTGATTGGTTGGCTCATCCATAATTAATAAGCGGGGTTTCTGCACAATTGCTCTTGCAAGCATCACGCGCTGCTTCTCACCACCCGACAAAATACTGAACAAGCAATCTTCAACAGCCGATAAGTCCATATCAGCAATAACTGAACTGACAAAACGAATATCTTCCTTTGTATCCCACTCAAACAAGCCCTTGTGGGGCGCTAGCCCTTGCAGTACAACCTCTCTTACCGTCAGCCCTAAATGATCATGATGCTCCTGCAAAATGACAGCCACCTGCTTTGCGTTGTCCCTTAAGCTGTTCTCCCAGATATCCGAGCCGCCTAAGGACACATTGCCTTTGCTCGGTTTGTTTACTCTGTAACAGCAACGCATCAAGCTGGACTTCCCTGAGCCATTAGGGCCGATTAAGCCAACAAAACCTCCTTCTGATAGGGCAAAACTAATATCTTGCAGGATCACCTTATTACCACAGTGCCACGATAAAGTATTCACACTTAACAAAGGATCAGCAGTTTTATTTTCGCTATCAAGCATCAATATTTCCTAAGAACTGCCAGGCTTATTGTTCGCATTGGATTTGAGTGAAAGAGGCAAGCCTGCGACAACTAAATCGACCTGATCACAAAGGCTTGCCAAGCTTTGATGTAACAGCCCTGCTACATCACAATATTTACGACTTAAATCGCCTAAAGGCATGACTCCCATATTGGTCTCGTTGGAAACCAAAATTAATTCTACATTTGTTAGACTGACAGCCTCGACAAATCGATCAAGCTCTAACTGGACGCGTGTTTTGTCTTCAAGCATCAAAAGATTAGTGACCCATAAGGTAAGACAATCAACAACGAGCACTATATCTTCACCAGCACGTTCCTCAAGCACTTTTGCCAACTCTAGCGGCTCTTCTATCACACACCAATGATCTGGCCGGTCTGCCTTGTGACGCTCAATTCGTGCTGCCATTTCCTCATCCAGTGCTTGTGCAGTGGCAAGCAAACAAATCGACGATGCACTATTGTTTGCTATAACTAGCTCTGCTTGCTGTTCTGCATATCGGCTCTTGCCAGACTTTACCCCTCCAAGAATGAGTCTTTTCATCCGGCCTGCTCCAGTAACTCTATCAGCTTATCCATATCAATCGCTGACTCAAAAGCATTGGCTAAGCGCTCCAACTGCTTCTCACGCACTTCTTCAAGGTTGACAGTGGTATCTGATCTTAGTCCAGCCCACTCTAACAGTGCTTGCAATGCTTCCGGTGAATCAAATAGACCGTGCAAATAGGTACCCTTAACCAGGCCGTCTCTACTAGTTGCGCCATCCGTACCCGCGAGAGAAGCGCCACCCGTTGATGACCCAAAATTGACAATCATCGGGCGCGCCAAGTCATCTCCTGTGGTCACTCCCGTATGAATTTCATAGCCTTTTACAGGTGCTGAACTTTCGGCTAACTCGCCCACACAATTAAGTAATTTCTTTTCAGCCAACAAGCTAGTCGCACACGAAAGCAAAGCGAAACCTTCACTACTGCCTGGCCGACCTTCTACACCACTTTCATCAGTGATTAATTGCCCTAGCATCTGATAACCGCCACATATCCCCAACACCTTTCCGCCATACCTTAAATGACGATTTAAAATGTCTTTCCAACCATTTTGAACTAAGAAACCTAAATCAGAACGAACGGATTTGGAGCCCGGCAAAATGATCAAATCCGCAGGCGGAACCGGGTCCCCTACATTGATATAACGAAAATCAACATCAGGATGCAAACGCAAAGGGTCAAAATCTGTATGATTGCTTATACGTGGAACAACCGGCACAATTACACGAAATTTATATTCAGAACTTGGATCGAGTATCTGCTCTGGCAAAGCATCCTCTGCATCAAGGTGTAGACCATGAAGGTAAGGCAGAACACCAAGCACCGGTTTTCCCGTATACGATTCCAGCCAGTCCAAGCCAGACTGAAGCAAGGAAATATCACCTCTAAATCGGTTAATGACGAAACCTTTGATACGCGCTTGCTCAGACTCAGACAGCAATGACAAAGTACCGACCAAATGTGCAAACACACCGCCGCGATCAATATCGGCAACTAAAATAACCGGGCAATCCACTTCCTCAGCAAAACCCATGTTTGCGATATCTCTGTCGCGTAGATTAATCTCTGCCGGTGAGCC
>NZ_LWFE01001275.1:0-1496 GCF_001635675.1 Oleiphilus sp. HI0061
TCTCAGAGAGAAATTTTGCTTTTATACCTTTTTTAGAAAAGCTTTCTTGGAGTGCATCTGCAACTAGCGTGTTAACCGTTGAATAGTCAGACCAATTGGCATAACTATTAATCTTAAGAAATACAGAATCACCAGTGTTAAATGTAGTTTGATCACCTTGAACATATTCTTCTTGGAAAGAACTTGAGGAAAAATGAGCGCAAGCTGGTAAAAGAGCAGAACAAACAGCAATGAAAATTAATATTCGTATTTTTTTAATCACTAATACTTCCTTTTGTGGATGATGCCTAAAAATTCTAACATTTGAATCTACGACATAAGGTCGTATATCCATTTGTCGTATATCCTTTTTTAAAAAAATTCTATATCACACGAATCCTACATCATTTCTGGAGTCCGATGAAGTCCAAAGTTTTTGCAATTTACAAAGTGCGACTCGTGTCGCCTATCCTTTTATTACAAGCCTTCATAATTATTTGTTTTTAAATAGCTTTTACCGTATTTTAACGGTAGCTATAGATATACGACAGGAGGTCGCTTTTCATAGCTATTTTGACTCACTCTTAAACTAAAGGATTAGTTTTATGGATGATATACCACTACCTCTCCCTAAAAAGCCCGTGCGCTTTATTGATCAGTTTCGAGCATTTATTCGTAGTAAACAAATGGCCTATAAGACCGAGAAAACCTATTGCCATTGGGTAATACGTTTTATTCGTTTTCACAACAAAAGGCACCCCAAGGAAATGGGGGCTGTCGAGGTCGATCAGTTTCTGAGTTCTTTAGCGCTCGATCAGAGCGCCGGGGTCAATACGCAGAAGACTGCGCTCAATGCCTTGGTTTTTATGTACCATAAGTTTTTGAAGATTGAGCTAGGTGATCTTGATTTCAAGCTGAGCAACCGGCCGCAAACAATTCCTACGGTATTTAGTCATGCCGAGGCGCTGGCGGTAATAGGTAAGTTAGATGGCGTTTACCTTATGCTAACAAAGCTGATGTATGGGGCTGGCCTTAGGGTCATGGAGGCGGTTCGTTTGCGGGTTCAAGACATCGACTTTGCAAATAACTGCCTAATAGTGCGTGAGTCTAAGGGGCTAAAGTGGCGGCGCACGCTGCTTCCCAAGTCCTTGATTGAGCCCTTAAAAGTTCAAATAGACTATGCACTCGCGCTGCACGCGAAAGATCTTGAAGAGGGCTATGGGGCGGTCTATCTTCCGGGTGCCTTGGCACGTAAGTATCCGAATGCTGCAACAGCCCCTGCATGGCAATACGTGTTTCCGGCGAATTCGCTTTCGAAGGACCCGCGAGCTGGTATTTATCGCCGTCACCATTTAGGTGAGCGTGCGGTTCAACGGAAGATTAAAGAGGCTTTGAAGCTCGCTAACATATATAAAAAGGCTGGCTGCCATACCTTTAGGCACAGTTTTGCTACCAACCTACTACGAGCGGGAACAGACATTAGGGCAATTCAGGAAATGTTGGGGCATTCCAATATT
>NZ_LWFE01001276.1:0-2329 GCF_001635675.1 Oleiphilus sp. HI0061
TGGGAGACATGAGAGCTCAGACTGGTCCGGATAAGGTCAATCTGTCAAAAAATATGGCAAGAGTCAAGAACTTAGGGGAAGCAAGAAGAGCTCCCCCTTTATCAGAAAGATAAGAGGGTATTGCGACTAAATACCCAAGGAACTTAGTAGGTCATCAACTTCATCTTGGTTAGTTCCAGATAACTGGTCGGGGCGTAAGTTTTGATCCTCGGGAGATAAACTACCAAAGAGTTCATTTAATGACATCATCGTCAACATAAACTTCTGATCGGTAATCTGATCTTCAGAGTAGAGGTTCATACACTTAACAAGCTCACCACTAATCGCTTCACGGATCTGTCCTTGCTGGACCTCACTCAAGCCTTCAGCACCTTCAAGAACTGCTTTTTCAACATTTTCCATTATGCCCATTTGCTGTTCTTTCATGGCCTGGTAGGTTTCGTTAACCTGACTAAGTTCACTACTACATGACATCACTACATTTTTAATTTGTTCCGTTCTCGATTCTACGCGAGCTTCGAGGTTTTGATTGAGATCTAGGATCTCCTTTTCATCAAGCTTTCGTCGAGTAATATCCCGGATCATCACGGTAAAAATGATTTCGTCATCAACAAGCACTTTGTTTGTCACCATCGACAACCAAGCTTGCTGACCTTCAATCGTTGTCTCTATTTCGAAGCGGCCATCGTCTTGCGTTTGGGATGCAAGAAACTCCATATATTCACAACCCTGATCACAGTCTTCATCATCAAGCATTAATTCGAGGCCGCCCCGAGGTTGAACAATTTCAAACTCAGCTTGGGGGTAAAATGCCAGCTCAGGTACAATTTCGTCGAGCATCTTACCTTCAACCTCACCCTCTTGCTTTTTGATAACATCTCTACACGCAGGGGTAACAGTAGTAATCTTACCGTGTTTATCGGTACTTAAAAAAATAAAATCGGATGAAACCAGCAAGATGTCAATCAGGTCACTTTGTCGCATGTTTTTTGTTTTACTTTATCGTCAAATTAAATGGAAGGTTGCATATAACATTAGCAGCAAACACCAGCTTTTCCATTTGCAAAAGGTAAAATCCTTAAAAAAGCTCGAGCTCTCCAGCCTCTTCAATAATGGGTTCCGTCTTATCAAGGTACGTTGAGTCGAGGATGTGTATCAACTCTTTACTAACACCACACTTGCTCGGCATTAAAGCGACAGTTGGAAACAACAAGCCAATATTATTGGCACGGCTATCGAAGTATTTTTCATTTGTTATAATTGAGTCAGACTCAATTCTTTGCATTCCTAAAATTTCGTCAACTACTACAGCGATACTGTTTGAGCCCCCGGTATTAAAGCTAACCAATGTTAACTGTTCTCCCTTAAGACACTGCTCCATCCCAATACGACGACGCAAATCAAGAACCTGCATGATCTGTCCATTTATAGTAGTCATGCCCCGAAAAAAGTCGCCCTGATAAAACAGCTTTACCAAGCTGTAGTTTCCAGAAAAAACATTCTCAACATCGCGACAATAAACCGCCAATCTGATATGACCAACCCTAGCGACCAAATATTCATTTTTATCCATAAAACCCTCTGTGCAAAAAAATCCCATGAAAACCTAAACTTACTAATATTTAGCACATCAAAATTCGCTATATAATTTAAAGTGGTAGCAGCCAATCGACATTCTGTCCAACTTTTATCTCTCTTTTCTCAAACTCTTTATCAAATCTGATGTATTTGTAGTCTATTTTAGGCTCTACATGCTACGCGAAGCTCTTGAAAGGTGGTAAGATGAGTGTCCTTGCGAACTTAATATTATCGACTGGAAAACCAGTTAAACCATGCATCCATAAAGCCAATGCATTACCTAAGCTATTTACTTCTTATTCTCTTTGCCTCTGCACCTTTTCTTGCTAACGCTGAGCTTATGCAGCAAGAAAACATTCGCTACTGGCAGCTATTCGATAGTAACAGCTCCGCCTCTCTCGAAGATATCGTTGGTACGCCAAATAACACCTGGACACCTCTCCCGAATGGCTATACAAAATTAAATGCCTTAGAAGAGGATTACTGGAAAGCATCTGACGGTGCGACGATGTGGGTTAAAATTGAACTTCCCCGAATTGTCGATTCGGATCGAATTTGGATTGAGCTTGCACCCAATGTCGGATTAGATGGCGAATTGGCAATCTATGAAAACGGTCTCTGGACCTGGAAGCACGCTGCTGGTAGGCACGCTAGTGACAATGCCAGTTTCCCAGCCACCTTTCTTACCTTCGTTATCGAAAAACCGCGCGAACATCGCCTAGCCTTCCTTAAAATCAAGAGTTCACAAGTC
>NZ_LWFE01001277.1:0-1517 GCF_001635675.1 Oleiphilus sp. HI0061
GAACGAGCTGCCGATAAATAGAAAGAACGCTGGCTTTTAGATGCTTTAATCTTACCTTCAAAATATTGTACGCCACGATCCAGATTCGCACCGTCAAAGCCGAATCGTTGAGGACCGAAGTAATTTGGAAAACCTTTATCTCTGACTTGTAGCAAAAGAGCTTCCACATTAGCCATATTGTCAATATTTCTCACCACCAACCTAAAGAAGTTGGCACTATGCTCGCCGCGTCTTAACTTCTTATTATGCCGTTGATAACTGAGTACTTTTACGCCTTCACATTCAAATTCGTTCCAATTAGGCTCAGGCTTATTCCCTAAATAAACACTAAACCATTGCCGGGTAAGCGCCCAACGATCCTTTAAACCTGACAGCCCGACATCCACTTTTTTGACGTGGGAGAAACGCGCTAACTGACCCGCCACATACTCAGTATTCTGACCATTTTTTTCCAGCCATAACCAAACGTGCTCCCCCTCACCACTTAGCTCAGGATTCATGACCTCTTCAACAAAGAAGTCTTCTTCTTTTGTCTTAATGACACCGGCAGGCCGCGGTAAGTCAGCGATACATGGAAAAACCAGATTGAACTGTGATTCTGGTAATGACCTTACTTCACTCACACGCTTCTCCTTTCACTTTCGCAGCTAGGTTTAGGCACTAACAATACACTTGCCTGACAAGCAACTCCTTCCTCACGCCCTGCAAAACCAAGGCGCTCTGTAGTCGTTGCTTTAACACTCACCAGCTCAGGAGAAACCTGTAAGTCCTGAGCAATATTTTCCTGCATCTTTCCTATATGCGGCGCCATCTTAGGAGCTTGAGCAATAATAACGCTATCGATATTGGAAACTACAAAACCTTTTTCTGAAATCAAGTGGTTTACTGCAGACAACAGTTCTCGACTATTTGCCCCTTTCCACTTTTCATCAGTATCAGGAAAGTGCTTACCGATATCACCTAAGGCCAAAGCACCTAACATTGCATCCATAATCGCGTGAATCAGCACATCCCCGTCGGAATGCGCAATAAAAGATTTGTGATGGGGAATTTTGACGCCTCCCAGGATAATTTCTTCACCCTCGCAAAATGCGTGCACGTCATAACCGTTCCCGATTCTCGGAAAGCTATTCATTTTTTCACCTCGTCCCAGCTGCGTCCGCGCAGCCAAGGTATCTGCAGCCAAACGTAAATCGTGCGGCCGCGTAATTTTGATATTGTCATCTGAGCCTTCAACTAGGCAGGGCGCCCCACCCATATGCTCTATTGCTGACGACTCATCGGTCACCGTCAGCCCAAGCCGCTGACATTCACTTAGGGCATGGCGCAGCTCGGCAAAACGAAAGACTTGTGGTGTAAATGCTCGCCAAAGTTTGTCCCGATCCGAAGTACCCTCAATCGCCCTTCCATCTTGTGATACCTTAATCGTATCAACAACGCGAGACGCCAGAATAGCACCGCCCTCTGAACCGTCCCAGGCGTCAACATGTTCAATCAAGTTATCTATATCTTCTCGA
>NZ_LWFE01001278.1:0-25169 GCF_001635675.1 Oleiphilus sp. HI0061
CCTTGATCATTTTTGCGCTCGTCGTTTCTAAGCCCAAACCACCCAAAAAAGAAACCAAAGAAAAGGAATGGCTAGTATCAAGCATCATACTTAAGGAAACCCAGGCGCAGCCTCAAGTCGAACTATTGGCACGGGTTGAATCGCCTTTCGACTCAACATTAAGCGCTGCGATCACTGCCGACGTAATGCAAGTTCCAGTGCGAGAAGGAATTAGCGTAAAAATGGGCGACCTACTGGTCCAACTCGATGCTCGCGAAATCGAACTTACCCTGGCACAGCGGCAAGCTGATATTAATGAGCTAGATGCTCTAATCGATGCAGAGAAGCTACGCTTTAAAACCGATCAGGATTCTCTGGTTGAAGAAAAACGATTACTAGAAATTGCCGAGCAAGCACTGGCCCGTCAGGCAAAACTAAAAGCTTCTAACCTGGTCGCACAGGAACGCTACGATAGTGCCGAGTCTAGCCGTGCTCAGCAAGCTTTATCCGTCAATGCCCGAAAGCTAAATATTGCCGACCACCCTAATCGTTTAAAGCAGCTTCAAGCTAAAAAAGTACGAGCCCTCACCTTGCTGAAAGACGCAGAAATCGATGCTGAGCGCGCTCAGATCAGAGCCCCTTTTGACGGTATTGTCACAAGTGTTAAGGTCGCTCCGGGTGAGCGAATACAAATGGGACAAGCACTGGTTTCTCTCTACGACCGAAAGAATATGGAGCTCCGCGCTCAAGTACCCGACAAATATCTGGCACTTATTAGTGATGCACTGCAACAGGGTATCAACATCCAAGCCACGGCACTTAGCCATCAATCAGAAATACCATTACAACTTCTGCGCTTATCTGGCCAGGCAAGTCTCAGCAATGGCGGTGTCGATGCTCTATTTAGACCTGCTAGCGAAGAGCATAACTTGATTCTAAACAAAGCATTACGATTACGCATTGATATGCCAGCACTAACAAACGTATTCACTCTACCCGTGTCGGCAATCTATGGAACAAATCGAATTTATCGTATTGAGGAGGGACGGCTTCAATCGCTAAATATTGAAGTATTAGGAAAACAGCTTTTAAGTCTTAGCACGAATTCTGCAAATGAAGAGACTCTTCAAGACAGAGTCATTATTCGTAGTAAGCATCTAGGCGATGGCGATAAGGTCACAACAACCCAGCTCCCCAATGCAATTTCCGGTCTAAAAGTTAAAGAGCGTAGCTAAGAATGAGCATTGTAAATCACGAACAAAACCCAGGTGATCACCGCTCAGATTTAATTGGCCGCTTTGCTCAACATAAAGTAGCAGCCAACCTGCTCATGCTGATTATGCTGCTTGCAGGTGCGGTATCACTAATCAAACTTAACACTCAGTTCTTACCAAACTTCGAACCCGACTACGTTATCGTCCGCGTTACCTGGCCAGGTGCCAGTGCAGAAGATGTGGCCAAGTCGATTGTCACACCGCTAGAACAGCAGTTGCGCAATCTAGATTACGTGAAAGAAATGCGTTCGACGTCTTATCAAAGCGCTGGCGTCATCGTCCTGGAATATGATGAAGGCAGTGATATGGGCTTGGCCCTCGACCAAGTTAAAGAATACGTTGACCTGGTAAGAAACCTTCCCTCTGATTCTGAAACGCCCGAAGTATCAAAAGTTTCGTTAAATGAGGACGTTGCAACCATCATTCTTTCTTCGGATGGCACATTAGAAGAACTACGCCCACTTGCCTACCAGTATGAAAGAGAACTACTAGACAGAGGCGTTGCAAAAGTCGAGTTTATTGGCCTGCCATCTCAAGAGATAGCCATTCAGGTTGATAGCAAACAGATCAGCGCATTAAAAATGTCACTTCCCCAACTCGGCCAGCAAATACTCAATGCCAGTCAGGATATCCCAGCAGGTACCAGCGGAAAAAGTGAAGCAGCCAAAGAACTTAGAAGCATTGAACAGCGAAGAAGTGAAAGTGGCTTTGAACAGCTGGCCATACTAAGCGGAAGTTCTGCCGAACCCATTAAGCTCGAAGACATCGCGGTGGTGCAACAACGTAATAAAGACAATCAAATAGAGGTCTTTTATCAAAACAGGCCTGCTGTTTTGTTACGAGTTCTTCGCACCCAGTCTTCCGACACCTTGAAAGCAGCTGAGACTCTTAATAATTGGTTGGCTGACACAAAGCCCCTACTCCCTCAAACTGTTCAGTTACACGCTTATAATGAAGCCTACGTACTAATTGAGGACCGTATTAACCTGCTAATCAAAAACGGCCTAGGCGGCTTGATTCTAGTGGTCAGCATCCTATTCATATTCCTCAATGGTCGTGTGGCCTTTTGGGTTGCTGTCGGTATCCCAATATCATTTATGGGCACACTTGCAATACTCTACCTCGTTGGCGGCAGTATCAACATGGTCAGCATGTTCGCGCTAATCATGGCGCTGGGCATCATTGTCGATGATGCAATTGTTGTAGGCGAAGATGCCCTCACTCACTATAGCAAAGGTGAAAACCCTCTACGTGCTGCTGAAGGCGGTGCTCGCAGGATGTTCGTGCCAGTCTTATCTTCTTCGTTGACAACCGTTTCTGCCTTCCTGCCATTGATGCTCATTAGCGGCATTATCGGCAACATTCTGTTCGACATTCCACTAGTAATTATCTGTGTCATTATCGCCTCTGTAATTGAGTGCTTTCTCGTCTTACCAGGTCATTTAAATCATTCCTTTAAGCGCTCCTTTAAAGCCAATGCAGCGGGTTCATATCGGGAAAAAATCGATCAAGGTTTTAATCGCTTTCGGGATAATTTCTTCCGCCCTTTATCCGAAAAATCGATCGAGAATCGAGGCGTTATTCTTTGTCTATCCGTCGCGATCCTGGCTGTCAGTATCACTCTGATTGCCTCGGGCCGGGTCAAGTCAGACTTCTTCCCCCAACCTGAAAGCCATATATTACTTGGCAACGTTAAGTTTGCTTCAGGAACACCGCCTGAAAAAGTACGCGAGTTCGGCCTTCACATGGAGCAAGCCTTGCAACAAGCCGATGCAAAATTCGCCAAGGAACAACGCATGGGCGATGCTGATAGCCTGGTCGTTCATAGTGTTCTTAGGATTAACCAGGCCAGCTTCGATGGTGGCCAGAACTACTCCACGGGTGAACAATATGCTTCCGTTCACGTAGAACTTTTAACACCAGACGCTCGCGATATAAGAAACCCCGAATTTATTGAAGCCTGGAACGATTTCATCGACCAACCCGATGGCGTAGAGCAGCTGAGCATATCTAGCCCACGAGGTGGTCCACCGGGTAAAGACGTCGATATATTCCTCACTGGGCAAGCGACTTCGGTACTCAAACAAGCGGGTGAGGACCTGGCGACCAAGCTAAAAACCTATGTCGGCGTGCGTGATATCCAAGACGACCTACCCTTTGGTAAAAACCAATTTATCTACTCACTTACGCCTCTGGGAGAAGCGCTTGGCTTCACCGTCTCGGATGTTGGCAGACAATTACGAGCGGCCTTCGACGGCCAGCTTTTACAAGTATTCTATGACGAGAATGAAGAGATCGAGGTTCGGATTATTCTTCCCGATGAAGAGCGCAACTACTCTCGTATTCTCGACAACTTCCCTCTCGTTACACCCTCTGGTGATATTGCTCAGCTAAGCAATGTCGTCACCTTGACCCATAGAAAAGGCTTAGAACTGGTTAGGCATACTGAAGGTAAGCTTGGTCTGCACGTCACCGCCAGCGTTAACCCCGACTTAAATAATGCCAACCAGATAATCGCCGAGCTACAAGAAGAGTTTTTACCTAATCTGTCCATCGAGTACGGTATTAAAATAGACTTGAAAGGCAGGGCTGAAGAACAAGCCCAGACCGGCAAAGATATGATGCTAGGCGCAGCCATAGGCTTTACCTTAATCTATATTATCCTGGCGTGGGTATTTGGTTCCTACTCTTGGCCTGTCGCAGTATTGCTTGCGATCCCTCTTGGAATATCGGGTGCGATACTGGGTCACTGGCTGCTAGGCATTGACCTAACCATGCTCTCTTGGTTTGGCTTTTTTGGCCTATCAGGCATCGTTATCAATGATGCGATAATATTGGTCACCTTCTATCGAGAGTTACGAGAACAAGGCCAGCCCGCCAAACAGGCTATTGTCGATGCTTCATGCCTGCGACTCAGAGCGGTTATGCTGACCTCTTTGACGACTGTTGCTGGCTTATTACCGCTTCTGTTTGAAACCTCACTTCAAGCTCAGTTCCTGATCCCTATGGCTGTCAGTATTTCATTTGGCCTGGCATATGCGACGATTCTTATCTTGTTTGTTATTCCAGCTTTAATTTCGCTTATTGAAGAGTTTAAAGATAAGCGAGCCGCTAAATAGAAAGTATTGGATATTTTAATTGCATAAAAAAGTCCGGCCCCATCATTAGGGCCGGGCTTTTCTTTTCCCTTCAGTTCAGCTCAAATACTTAAACCGAACTAAGTCTCTTAGAGCCTATTCAGGACTAAGACAAATCATTCGATAAGTTATTTAATCGAGCTTGACAGTCTTCGTGAGAATTCATCTGAGCAGAATCACCATCAACCGCTATATCCTCTAACGACTGGTCCGTATCCCATGTACGTGACTCTCCGGTATAGGACAGGCTAAAAATGTTTCGGCTACTATCTTGACCACGACTAATCAATGTAAAGTCAAAACCACCTAATACATTAAGGATAAGACGACGATCATCAATAGCGGTCCATTCTCCCGCATCGAATAATGCACCATCCGTTTCTAAACTACCGTCATTACCTTCATCCGAAAACTGGCCGTCAAAGGCGCCGTCTTCAGAATAGCGAATACACAGCTTCAACTCACCAGTACCGGTTAAGTTCTCATCTTCTTCAAACAAAATGAGCGCAGCACCTTCAACATTATCTTCGTCATCACTGTATTCAACAAACAATTCCTTGCCTGCTAAGTCGCCAAACGTCACGCCGCCCGTGACACTGACACCATCATAGTCAATTGTACCAGCAGAGAAGTCGACACCCACTAAGGTGCTAAAATCTACGTCTGTCCCGTCGCCAATTGCATCATATAGCGGACCACCAACATCCAGCGCTTCATCAATAGCATCGTCGATTAGAGCCGAATCCTCATCATTGATCATCTGAGTCACGACCATTTCAACACCGATCATTCTAGCGCGAATACTATCAGCATCGACCGCATCTGGGTCACTCGGACTTGAGGGGATCGCAGCATTAACCAAGCCAAGAATATCCGCCACATCGGTTAAAGCTGCCGTTCTTTCTGCACCGCTTATTTGGTTAGAAATTGAATCATCGTCTTCATTGTCATTATAAGTGTCAATAATTTGCTGATTAACCGCATCAAATACCGAAGCAATCATCGTTGAATCAATTGCAGAACTACCCGCTAATTGGTCAGCGAATTGCTCATATATAAAGGTTGAAGAGCTATCTGGAAAGAAGCTTTCTTCACCAAATACGTCATACTTTTCCTCAAAAACATCTGCAAAGATGACTGCAATCTTATGTAATAAATAGGCTTTATTTGCAGCCTCGGAGTTAAAGTCAGAGCCTGATAAGAAGTCGTCATCAAGTAAACTCGGATCAGAAATCAAATTCCCTAGGGTCGCACTCCCCCCTTCAACCATCACAGAGCTTAAAGGCGTAATCATCTGATCAGGAATTTTCCCATCAACTTCAGGTGAAACGCGTGCAGATAGTTCACCAATGAAAGGTTCGCCCGTAAAGATGTCAAACCCGCCATAGGTTCTAAGCACCACTTCGTCTGGAACATCACCTTTTAGCTGCAAGCAATATTTTTCTGTCGCAGCTGATTCACAATAGTTAGTTGTACCGTCACTCGATGTAGTAAAGAACCCTTCACTATCTGTCGTAGCTGAAGGCTCACCAGCATTTTGTCGCCCATCTTCATTGATATCAGCATAAACAGTTGCACCAGCTAGGTACCCATCAATTGCTACCCCAGATATTGACGTTCTTTCTACAGGTGAACCATTATCAGGGTGGTCAGGACTACTACAACCAGAGGCAATTGCTACCGCCGCAGAGAGTGCCGCAATCTTAAATCCCTTACTTGCGCTTAGATAACTATGTTCGTTTTTAATTCCCATCTTTCACTCTCCTAAAATTTTTCTTCAATACCAATGTTAAAGCCAATATAACGAGGAACTTCTTGACCGTCATGCTCGATCGTATCCAAGCTACCTGATAGATCTAGGTTAACCATTCCAAATAAAGTGGTACCTACCCCTAATGTTGTTAGCTCACTCCCAACCAGGTTCTTGGCAGCACCAAGTCTAAGTGTCGGAATAATGTAACTGTTCGGGAAATAGCTTACTGAGCCACTTAATATCTGACTTTCACGTCCAACTAGACTAAAGGCAGAATTAACATCATATGCACCTGAAATTAAAAACTGACGGTCTTCTGTAAAAAAAGCACCTTCAATAGTAGTTTGAGCATTTAAGACGGCGGTTTCTTTCAGAGAAATCTCATCCGAAAATGCCTGAGCAGCCAAACAGTTTTTCTGACGTAAGCCGCTCAAAGAGCCACAATTAACGCCAATTTCGCCATACTCAAGCTCAGGCTCATTAATATTGGCAATGGTCAAACCTACCTGCCCGTTTGGAAAGGTCCATATTGCTCCGACATCAACACCTACCGCGGTAACCGTCGCGTTATTTTCTTCAAACTCATCCATAACGACATCCATGATGTCATCATCTGAATCGTCTGCAACACCTTCAAACGAAACAACCTGTTTATTCAAGACCGCATGATAAACGTTTACATTGACGCCACCATACAGCTTTGAATCCAACACCGGTGGTTGCCATACTTCTCGGCTATAGCCGACGGTACCCGTTACAAGACCTGCAGCTTTTACGTATAAAGAGCTATCGGTCGATAAACTCACGTCGCTACCTGAATTCTGTATTTCCATCGGCGCATCTAAAAAGATAATATCTGTTAGCAAACCCGCACTAACATTTAGACCAACAACACCACCAAGAAAATCACTGCGAACAGCAATTGGAGCTAAAGGTGCCTCAAACCCTAGGTTCCAGGCAATATTCATTTTCTCGCCTAAAACGGGTAGCAAGGCGTCAAATTTATCTTTTGCGTCCAAAGCTTGATCAAGTGTTAGATTCTCGCTATCCAGAATTTCCTCAAGCTCTTCAATATCATCTTCAACGTTATTTAAGTCGCCTAACTCTAAACCAAAGCCTAGTGAGCTAAAGTAGCCTAAGCGAAGGCTTTCTTCATCGCCAACCAACAACTCTCCCGAAGCAGGATTATTCCCCAACGCTAATAATGAATTAGGATTAGTAGTTTTACCTAAGGTTAGAATCGCCCCCGGCTGATGCCCTTGATATCCTGCAACTGCATTGACTGCACCACCAAATAAGACCGCAAGTGCGATACCTTTAACCAGTTTACTTTTTTGTATGCTCTTCTGCTTCATGCTCATTATCCTTCGCTATTCACACAACCTATCCGATTTAACCGCTTTCTACTCGTCTGTCATACCTGTTATTATTAGACGGAACAACCCGGCAAGTTAAACACCCCAATTTTCTCTTTTGCTTTTGTCGCTTTCGCACGCTAGCCCTAAAGATAGTTCAAACAAGGCTTCATTCAACTATTGATTTGTTTCGCCTTGATTAAGTCTCGTAACAAAACATTATCGAAACTTTTATTGATGTCTTGATGAAGTTTGTCTGCGATGTCGCTAACTTCTGGTGAAAGCTTGATATGCTTATATTTCCACATACTTTCATGCCCTCTCAAAGCCCGTAATATTTGAGCTACACTAATCTGATCTGTGGAATGGCCTGGCACTAACATATCGGCCTTTTCACCCGCAACAATAAGTAGGCCGCCTGCAATCAACTTATCGATAATTTTTCGGCTCGCAACCGCTGGGATCGTATGTAGATGTTCGATATCTACTTGAAGAACCGGACTTTCTGTTGACTCAAACCTACGTGCAATATTCACCATAATATCGAGCCCAACTTTTTCGCTGACCTCCGGAGAAGGATCTAACTCCTGCTCCTTTGTGATATGGCTTTCATGTTGGTGATAAAACGCAATACTCGACCCTAGCAGTAAAATTAGCCAGTTTACGTACAACCAAATCAGTAACAAAATACCGACGGCAAAACCGGAATAGATCGCATCGTACTTAGACGAATTTACGACGAAGGCCGTAAAGAGAATGCTTGAAGCCTGCCACGCACTTCCACCCACGACACCGCCCACCAAAGCACTTTTAAAGTTAACTCGAGTATTTGGCATTAGAATATAAAACATGGTAAATGTCAGAATAATCATAAAGAAAGGCATCAGTTTGGTCATCATTAAGATCACCGTGCCAAAGGGTTCAATTGAAGCGATACTTTGAACCAGGCTGGAATTCATTGTTGACGCGGTTAGACTAATAGCAGCAACCACCAAGACTGGACCAACCAGCACAACGATCAGGTAGTTACTGAAACGCTGCCCCAAGGAACGCAATTCCGGTGCGAACCAAATCGTATTAAATGCCTTTTCTATCTTCTGGATTAGGGAGATAACCGTATAGAACAATATAATAAAACCAAGAAAGCCCAGTACACCAACCTTCATATTATCGACGAAGGACAAAACACTATTATGTATTTCGATGCCTTTAGCCCCCATCGGTTCAAGGAAGCTATAGAGCATCGGGGTAAAACGGTCTTGTACATTGAAAGCTTTCAAAACTGAAAAGCTCAAGGCCAGCATAGGGACAATCGAAAGAATCGTCGTATAAACAAGACTCATTGCGTGAAGCGTTATTTGCCCGGTAGCGATATCACGGATCACAACATAAAGAATTCGAAGGGCGTCCCGAAGCAAAGACATAAGGGGATTCATTGAGGGCTTTGGTGAGGCTAAAAGCCAGGCTTCAGCGTCCTTCCATTGATCTAGCAAGTTTTTCAAAATGACCTACCCTGTCGTGACAGCATCAATCTCACAAATCAAAGCAGCTAAGCCAGAGATTACCTCTTCCGCAAGTAAACCCGGAGCTTCACCTAGATCTATTTTATGCTGAAGATCAGCAGCCTTCGCCGATAGAGATGACGCTCTGATATTCCCGGCACTGCCTTTCAAGCCGTGAGCAAGGCGTGACATTAACTCTGTATCGCCCTGCTGCTGAGCATTTAGAAACTCTTCTTCAAACGTCACAAAGCTACCTTTGAAAGAGGACAATACCTGCTTAACAATATCCATATTGTTCATAAAAGTTTCTGTTAGCTTGTCCATGTCGATGCATTGGCTCTCGCTAGTTTGATCACTCATTGTCTATTGAACTCCATTCTTCATTGATACAAAGCCATATCTCGAAAAAAGCGGTATACTTGAGGCTGTGAAACTTACATTGATACATTGTTCTATTTTTAAGATTAGCAGACATTATCACAGACACATACTCGATAACGACTTTCAGGCTTTCACCCGTACCTCGATAAAAGAAATGGCCTCAATATTAAAGTAAGTTATTGGTTTTCATATACAAATATACCGATCCAACACCACTATTTATGTATAAGTTTTTTGAAAAGCTGGTAGAGCCGTTTCCTCCCGAGCATCCGGAACAACCACCGAAGGGTTTATTCGACTTTTGTGTGTACTATACACAAGGAATATTCCCCTTACTTTTTATCATGGGCGGGCTCACTGCCTTAATTTCCATCATGGAAGTTACGCTGTTTGGTTTCCTCGGACAGCTGGTAGACTGGCTGTCGAACAAAACACCTCAAACACTTTGGCAAGATGAAGGGAATACCCTTATTGCTCTAGGTGCAGTGATTCTTTTCGTCATTCCTCTTACTGTTTTGCTTCACTCAACCGTTATTCACCAAGCCTTGTTGGGCAACTATCCAATGCGAATTAGATGGTTAGCTCATCGGTACTTGCTTGGTCAAAGCTTTTCTTTTTACCAAGATGAGTTCGCTGGCCGCATAGCAACCAAAGTGATGCAGACTGCGCTTTCGGTTCGCGAAACCGTAATGAAGCTGCTCGATGTACTGCTCTACGTCAGTATTTATTTCATAGGTATGACTAGCGTCGTCACAGCGAGTGATGCCAGATTAAGCATTCCTCTTTTAATTTGGCTACTTTGCTATGGCTCCAGCCTTTATTACTTCATCCCTAAACTTCGTGATATTTCTACTCGTCAGGCAGATGCGCGCTCCAGCATGGTCGGAGCTGTGGTAGACAGCTACACCAACATTGAAACAGTGAAACTCTTCTCTCATAGCCAGCGTGAAGCAGAGTATGCAAAACGAACAATGGGCGACTTCCTTGAAACCGTTCACCCTCAAATGCGCTTGGTCACCCGGCTCAATGTGACAGTATGGGTATTGAATTCCCTCCTGTTATTCTCGATCTCATCTCTTTCAATCTGGCTTTGGATAAACGAAACCATTTCGACTGGAGCCATAGCTGTTGCGATTGCGCTAGCACTCAGGCTCAATGGCATGTCCCAATGGATTATGTGGGAAGTGTCCAGCCTGTTCGAGAATATCGGTTCAGTACAAGACGGTATCAGCACACTTTCAAAAGAACGAGCCGTGCTTGACTCAGACAATGCCAAAGCGCTTGAACTAAGCGATGGTAATATTGATTTTCAGAGGATTTCGTTTGAATACGAATCTGGCCGTCCGGTTATCAGCGAGCTTGATTTGCATATAAAAGCTGGCGAAAAAATTGGTCTGGTTGGCCGCTCAGGTGCTGGAAAGTCAACTCTGGTAAACCTCTTACTTAGATTCTACGACCTTTCTTCGGGCAACATCAGAATTGACGGGCAAGCTATTGCTGACATTAAACAAGAGAGCCTGCGCGAGCATATCGGCATGGTGACCCAAGATACTTCCCTGCTTCACCGCTCTGTGCGCGATAACATCCTTTATGGAAATCCCGAAGCCTCTGACGATGATCTGATCCGTGCAGCCAAACAAGCCCATGCTCACGAATTCATTCAAGAACTAAGTGACCTGGACGGACGACAGGGCTATGACGCTCATGTAGGCGAGCGTGGCGTGAAGCTTTCTGGCGGTCAGCGTCAGCGTATTGCGATTGCCCGAGTCTTATTGAAGAACGCCCCAATACTTGTTCTGGATGAAGCCACGTCTGCTTTGGATTCGGAAGTCGAAGCTGCGATTCAACAAAGTTTATATACCTTAATGGAACGCAAGACAGTCATTGCGATCGCTCATCGCTTATCTACCATCGCCGCACTAGACAGACTGATCGTATTAGACGAAGGCAAGATTGCCGAGCAAGGCAGCCACACAGAGCTACTTGCCCAAAACGGTATTTATGCGCAACTTTGGGCTCGACAGTCGGGTGGTTTTATCGGAGATTAAAACTTTGGGGTCAGAGTAAAAACTATTATTTTTACTCTGCCCCCAAATCTTGCCTTAACCAAACACCACTGTTTTATTTTCGTGGATAATAACCCTCTCTTCCAGGTGCAAACGCAAACCTCGTGCTAATACATTCTTCTCGGCATCTTTACCTAAGCGAACCATATCTTCTATCGTATTACTGTGACTAATACGAATCACATCCTGGTCGATAATAGGCCCTTCGTCCAAATCTTGAGTGACATAGTGACAGGTTGCACCAATCAATTTCACGCCTCTGTCATAAGCTTGATGGTAAGGCTTTGCCCCAGCAAATGAAGGTAAGAAGCTATGATGAATATTGATCACGCGTCCTGCATATGTCTCACACAGGTCAGCAGGTAAAATCTGCATATAGCGAGCAAGTACCACCAAGTCGGTCTGGTATTCATCCACCAAGCTACTAACCTGGTCGAAAGCAGCTTGTTTGTTTTGTGGGTCTACCGGCACATGGTGATAAGGAATATCGTGCCATTCAACCATACGGCGTAAATCATCGTGATTGGATATCACTGCCACAATTTCCGCATCCAGCTCATTGCTGTGCCAGCGATGTAGTAGATCCGCTAAACAATGGGATTCCTTTGAAGCCATCAACACGACGCGTTTCTTAGTATTAGAATCGCTAATACTCCATGACATGGAAAACTCTTTGGCAATGGGTTCAAACACTGTTTTGAAGTTTTCCAGATCAAAAGGAATCGAACTCGCCTTGATCTCATTGCGCATAAAAAACCAGCCGTTCTTCTGGTCGGCATGGTAACTCGCTTCAGTGATCCAACCATTATAAGTTGCCAGAAAGTTACTGACTTTTGCGACTATACCAGTACGGTCAGGGCAAGAAACGACAAGACGATAGGTTTGTTCCATAATATTTTACTGCTTCCACAATCGTTTAAGGACTAATTTGTATTCAGACATAGGCGCTCAAAATAAAAAAGAGAGCCACGAAGACTCTCTTTATTATAGATAGGTCTGAGATAATTCAAGCTTATCTCTTATTCAGACTTTGCCGCAATGATCTTCGCCTGCCATTCTTTTGGCGCAGTCTGGTGAACTGAAATACCCTGACTATCAACGGCAACTGATACTGGCATGTCAACCACATCAAATTCATAAATAGCTTCCATACCTAGTTCAGGGAAGGCAACCACTTCAGCATTCTTGATTGCTTTTGACACCAAGTAAGCCGCGCCACCCACTGCCATCAAGTATACTGATCCGTATTCTTTAATCGCATCAATCGCCACCTGGCCACGCTCGGCTTTACCGATCATGCCCATCAGGCCAGTTTCTTTAAGAATGGTATGTGTAAATTTATCCATACGTGTTGCCGTAGTCGGGCCAGCAGGGCCAACAACTTCCTCACGAACCGGATCAACAGGCCCAACGTAGTATATAAAGCGGCCTTTCAAATCTACTGGCAGCTCTTCACCATTGGCTAGCATCTCAGTCATTTTCTTATGAGCTGCATCGCGGCCAGTCAGCATTTTACCTGAAAGCAAAACCGTATCGCCCGGCTTAAGGTCGGCGACGTCTTCTTTAGTCACGTTATTCAAATCAATGCGCTTAGCACTGTCGCCAGCTTCCCAAGTAATCTCAGGCCAGTCTTCAAGACTTGGAGGTGTTTGCAATGCCGGGCCGGAGCCATCTAACACAAAGTGAGCATGACGTGTGGCAGCACAGTTTGGAATCATTACGACAGGCAATGATGCAGCATGCGTTGGATAGTCGTTAATTTTTACGTCCATAACCGTTGTTAAGCCACCAAGGCCTTGAGCACCGATACCCAGGTCGTTGACCTTATCCATAATCTCTAAACGTAACTCTTCAACACGATTTTGAGGGCCACGCTTACGAAGCTCATGAATATCAATCGGCTCCATCAAAGCTTCTTTCGCCATCACGGCAGCTTTTTCAGCTGTACCACCGATGCCTATACCCAACATGCCTGGCGGGCACCAGCCAGCGCCCATCGTAGGAACCGTTTTCAGAACCCAGTCAACAATACTGTCACTAGGGTTCAACATCGCCATTTTTGACTTATTCTCGGAACCACCGCCTTTTGCAGCAACTTGGACGTCGACAGTGTTGCCTTCGACAATCTCATAGTGGATCACAGCAGGTGTATTGTCTTTAGTATTCTTACGAGCGCCGGCAGGGTCATCTAGGATTGAAGCACGTAAGACGTTATCTGGATGAGTGTAAGCACGACGTACACCTTCATTTATCATATCAGTCAGGCTTAATTCAGCATCCCACTGCACATCCATACCGACTTTAACGAATACAGTCACGATACCGGTATCCTGACAAATTGGTCGCTTACCTTCTGCACACATACGTGAATTGATGAGTATTTGTGCCATTGCATCTTTAGCAGCTTGGGACTCTTCTTTTAAATACGCTTCATGGACGGCATCAATAAAGTCTTTTGGGTGATAGTAGGAGATAAACTGCAGGGCATCTGCAACGCTATCAATTAAATCTGCTTGACGAATTGTGGTCATAGTCACTCTCTAACGTTTTTCTTTAATTAATAAACTGCTGAGGCTCTTAAGCTTTTGGCCAGGCCCATGTTGTGTTTATCAATTAATACATGGCTGATCACCCACTCATCTTCTGAGCGATCAATTATTGGGGTACTGAATTGTACTCTGATTGAAGATGAGTTTGTAGTCACACCTACAAAGCTTAAACGACGGTTAAATTCGTTACAGCTACTAAGCAAGTGCATCTAATTCTTTGCGCTAAAAAATTAGACAAATTGCTTTTTCGTGTCTACGTTTAATCTAGGTCAAAATTTTTAGGCCTGGTGGTGTGTGTTGCTGAATTTAAACAGATAAAACCAAGCAAGCATCCACCATCTAGCCACTACTTATTTGAGACAACGTTTAGGAAAGGTCTTATCCATGTATAAAAAAACCTTATTAAGTGTCGCGATTGCGTCAGCATTATCATTAACAGGCTGTCTGGACACTACTGATCCAGAAAACAACCCGAAAGAAAGAGATAACGAAAACTCACAGACGACCCCTCCGTCATCTGAGCAACAGGCGAATATTGAGCAGAACGAAAATAACCTCTACCCAGTATTTAACCCTGCTACCGGAGAGTTTCCTAAGCCAAATGACCTTTTACTACAAACAACGGATCCCGACGGTTCCTATGCTATCCCTGGTCTAGCCGAGAAAATTGCTGCAGGCACAGAAACACCACCTGAAGTCGCACTTGAGTATCTTAGTGGCGCATCCTTAACAGCCCCAATCGATATCGAAATTGGCCAAGGCATAGCAGGGTCCGACATAACAGATACGATAAACACAGATACGGTTATCGCAGAAAGCTTTATTAATGTTGGAGGCGCTCCTGTTCCTAACCCTGCCCAAAGCGTATTTCTGTTAGAACTAGAATATGCTGGTGGCGACCCTCTTAAAGGACTAGTCAACGAAGAATCCCCTACAGTTACTGACGCCATTACAGCAGCACAAGCCAGTGGTGGAGATTTATCGGCAGCAGGAGAACTTCTAGGAATAGCGGCTTCACCTAAGTATAGCGCTGAAGTCATTACCCGAGACAAAGTCGTTGGCGGCGAACGAGTAGAAACAAGTTACATACGAATCCAACCTTTAGAGCCTTTAAACCCTAACAAGCGCTACATTGTTGCACTGACCGATGAAATCAAAGATACCGAAGGAAAGTCTTTGATCAAACACCCTGGTATAGCCAACTATGCTGCCCTCGCTGATGAAAATCGAGAACCCGCCAACCCTCTCCTTGACGATGTGCAAGCTCAAATTGATTTCTGGGAAAAGGTTACCGCGAGCTATTTAGGCAACCTAACCAATGCGGCACGCCCAGATGATCAGCAATTAACTGAAGACAACATTGTTTTTACAAGTGGCTTTACCACTTCTAATGACACAAAAGTTGTCGACTATATGGTAGACCCTACCGAGTGGGCAACGAATACGGTTAAGACTCTTGTGACAACTGGCGCAGCAAAAGCGGCAGTTGATGCCGGCGCAGAAGATTATGCAACCATTAAAGGCGCTGTTGATACAGCAATCAGCAACTGGACCGCAGAGAGCTTCAATCCAGCTTTAGCAGGGTGTGATACCTATCCTGCTGGCGATGCACGCTTTGCATGCGCCGGTACCGGTATGATCACTGCAGCAAAAGCAGGTGGAATGTCTTTTCCTGAGCCCGCAGCCGATGATAGCGTAGCTTTCGACACACCGCGAGACCTAAGAACAGTATCAGCATTTATTACCGATGCAATCGCTCCAGTAGGTGCCGTAAACATTTCTGAAGGCTCCTTGACGATTCCTTACTATTCAGGTGTACCTGATACACGAGGCGTAAGCGATGGAACCGAAGCGAGACTTGTAGGCGAATGGTGGAAAGCAGATTCAACCTTAGCCACTCAAATAAATACTGCTTTTAACCTAGAGGCACTTGGCGCAGCTCTGCCACAAGCGACGACATCAAATGTTGTGAATCATTTGTTTCCGTTCCCAGCAAAGAACTCTACAGAAGAAATACCGGTATTAGCAATCTTCCCGGCAGATGACTCGAATATGCCGGCAGATGGTTATAAAACTGTTATTTACCAGCATGGTATTACAACTGATCGAAGTGTTGCCCTAGCACTCGGTAGCGCCATTGTTGCGAACAGCGGTGGAACCGTTGCGGTACTCGCGATTGATCAACCACTTCATGGTATTGATGCGATTTCTGAAGAAGGCCGCCTGGCATACGCAGCACAATTCCTTGCTGGTGGTCAGCTAGCTGGTTTCCCAGAGTCATTAGCTCCTGGCGATACCAATAATCAAGCTTTAGTTGATGGCACTCTTGCCACCACATTCGTGACAACATCATTAGACTCAGCGACAGTTATTGATGCGAGTGACGGTATTAGCGCCGCTGAAGCTGACCTGATTACTGAAACTTTTGCGGGAACCATCGCTGAAACAGTTGTAACCGGACAATTGCACGGCTCACTGATTGATATCACCGACGGAATCGACGGGACCGAAGCTGGCTATATTTCTGCTGCACTAAGCGGAGATCTTACCTACAATGTCGTAGCTGCTCAGTTAAACGGTACATTAATCGATATCACCGATGGCATTGACGGCACTGAAGATGCAACCATCAATGGCACAATCACGGCCGCATTAGGCGATGCAAGCGGAAATCCAACGCTTGATGCGACTGTTCAAAACCTTACAGCCCTAGAAGCAGCAGCTTCAAGCCTCCAAAGCTTACAGCTTGCGGCACAAGGTCTTGGCTTAATGCAGAATACTATTGAAAACGGTGCTAGCCAGATCCCTGGTCTAGGACAAGGTTCTGCCGATGAGCGTCACTTTGGCTTTGGCGGCGGTGTTACCAACGTTGTACCGATGGATTTCGCTGACGGCACCGTGGGCAGCTCCTCATCAGACCCTATCGATTGCTCCAACACGGGTTCTGGTGCATTCACGATTAACCCACTTAGCTTCCTAACTAGCCGTGATAACTTTAGACAGCACATGTCTGACTTAATGACTCTGCGTCTGTCTATTCCAACCATGGATATCGATGGAATAGATGATAACGGGCCAGAAGGTGATGGCTTTGACTTAAACGGAGACGATGTTCACTTTATTGCTCACTCTTTAGGTACCTTTAACGGCATTCCATTTGTCGAAATCGCGAACCAAACCAGTAGAACTGAAGATAACATTGTGTCTGCAAACTTTTTAACGCCAGGTGGCAACATTGCACGACTAGCAGAGAATTCCCCAGTATTTGCGCCGGGTATACTGCTAGCATTGCAATCTGCTGCTGGTTTACAAAGAGGCGATGCAGACCTTGAGACCTTCCTTAACGTTCTTCAAGCGTCATTTGACTCTTTTGATCCAATTAACTTTGTAGGCAACTTGAGTAGCACCACTTCTACAACCAAAGCCTTATTTAGCGAAGTGGTTGGCGATGTATTTATTCCAAATAATGCATCTCCCGCTGTCGACGTTGTACAACCAGCGAATATCGGCTGCAACGCAAACCCATACGCCGGCATCTCGCTTGGTGAAGGTACAGCGGCTCCTCTAGCAGGGACAAGTCCACTGCAAACTGCTTCCGGTGCTGTAAGCATTGGAGACTCAACTGATGAAGCAAGCATTAACTTCATTCGTTTTGAGAGTGACAGTGGTGCTCTACACACGACCCCTGCAGCGGCAGCTTCCTCTGCTGAGGCACCTGCTTTTGCAGAGTTTGTTACACAAGCAGCATCTTTCGTATTAAATGACGGTGAAGAAATCACTGTTGGGGATAGTGACCTGATAGTCGACGCCGAATAAAATGTAAGGAAACTAAAAGCCTCCGGCCTAACACCCGGAGGTTTTTTTTGCCCTTAAACCTCATCACTAATTGAGCTAGCTCAACCCCCTCTTCCCAAACTCAAGTCATACTAAGCACGTCCAAACTCAATACCAGCCCGACTTCAAAGCCAAAAAGCCGGGAGTGCGCATTTGGAAATTGCTGACGTCTTACTCGACATCCTTATCATTCTTGTTGTCGCCAGGGTGCTTGGCGATATTTCTCGCTATTTTGGCGCACCGAGTGTTATTGGCGAACTCTGCGCTGGCATTTTGATTGGCCCGAGCTTATTCGCATGGGTAGAGGTCAACGAGATTATATTTTTCTGGGCGAAATTGGCGTCATTCTATTGCTGTTTGACGTAGGATTGGAGACTGACCTAGGGAAGCTTGTATCCTCAGGCAAAAGTCTACTGTCGTGGCGCTAGGAGGCTTTATCGCGCCCTTTCTTGGTGGCTTTGCGGCAAGTTACTGGTACTTTGAACTATCACTACTTGTATCACTGTTTATCGGCGGAACCTTAACCGCCACCAGCATTGGCATCACCATTCGAACACTTTCAGATCTTAACCGACACCAAAGCGACGAAGGACAGGTAACATTGGGCGCCGCCGTACTCGATGATATTCTCGGCGTAATACTTCTTGCCCTACTCTATGACTTCTCAGTCAACGGCAATATCGACCTTATGAGCGCCGGTAGAGTTTTCTTATTTGTCGCGATATTTTTCTGCTTGGCTCCAATTCTCGCCAAGCTGTTTTCTCGAATTATCCAAATATTAGATAAAAGAATTAACGACCCAGGATTAATTCCAACCACTATTGTCGCATTAGTATTGTTCTTTGCCTGGCTCGCTCATTTATTTGGAGCCCCGGAATTACTCGGAGGCTTTGCCGCCGGACTAGCTTTATCGCTCCGCTTCTTTTTACCTTTCGGCATAGCGCTACATAGTTCACCCAAGTTCTCTCACAAAGTGGAAGTACAGATAAAACCCATCGTTCAACTATTCACACCAATATTCTTTGTATCCGTCGGTCTTTCGATGGATCTACGCTCGGTCGATTGGTCTTCATCATTCTTGTGGGAGTTTTCTTTAATATTACTTGTCTTGGCTATATGCACAAAGTTCGCCGGAGCCCTACTTATTAGCGAACCTCTAGCCAAACGTATCGTCATAGGAATGAGCATGGTGCCACGTGGCGAGGTTGGCCTGATATTCGCAGGCCTAGGTGCTTCTGCAAATATTTTTACAAATGAGGTCTATACAGCCTTAATCATGGTCATCGCCTACACTACCGTGCTATCACCTTTTTGGATAAAGCTCTATTACAAAAAATATGGACATTTATTGGGGGATATTGAAAAAACCAAAGGTAATACCGACTACGGCGCTACTTTCTTATAAATCCATCCAGAGCGCGCCAAACATTGATTACGTCTTAGGATAAGCCTGGTTAATTTCTTTAGTGGCTGCTCAAGCCCTTCTGTATAAGCAAAGGCATGTCGCTTAAGCTCCCCATTCTCCGATTGGGTAGTGATAGTATTGTTATATAAAGCGCTAAAAGCACCATTATCACCCGCACCTTTCGACATTACGAGTTCAAGTAAAAAAGCATGATAATCCTGATTGACTCGCTCAAGCACGGATATATTGGAAACAGTTTGTTCACCTAGCCCTAAAGAAATCCCACCCATTACAGATTCAGTACAACGATCGAACTCTTGACTTAGCGGCACCTGCTGATTGCTCTTTATTCCAAAATCTGAGTGTTCAAAAAATACATACGACTCCCTAGACTCTATCGAGCTAAGGTAGTCATCCATGAACGGACTACTTGAGCAGGCTAAAAGAGAGAGTGACATTAAAAGCAGAAGAATAATTCTAGAAATATGCACTGTGATCTCCTAAGCACTTAAATTAAGATATAACACAACCTAAAGCAGTTTGTTCTATTAAGTAAATAAAACCCTACCTGGCGGCCGTATTTGGAGAATAAAGGCTGAATATTTGTTTTAACTTGGGAAAACTTGTTAAGTTAGATCGACTTTTGATAACTAAGAAAGGATTGGTACCAGTGGGCGGACTCGAACCGCCACGTCCCGAAGGACAAGGGATTTTGAATCCCTCATGTCTACCAATTTCATCACACTGGCCCAGATGCGGCGCATTATACGCCATACAGAAAAATGATCAACCGCTATCAATGATTTTATTTATATTTACTCATGTAATTAGCAACTTACCTAAGAATAAAGCCGCAAGGAGAAACTAGCTAATTATCTTCAACTAACAATTTTAGCTCCAGAGTACCTATTTCCATATGCTCAATAGAAATAAGCTCTTCGTCACTTTCAATACTGGATGTTTGCCCAAGAATATCTCTGGTAGTGTTAACCAATAGAAATCGTTCACCACCATCCTTAGTAGAGTCAAGCTGAAAAAAGCCCTCTAAATAACCATGAGCGAGCCAAGTTTCAGAATGATACTTTAATAAGGGGCCCGTAAATATACGCAGTGGCTGCTTATCGCTATCCAAAGTAACTAACTGAGGAAAGAATACACCATTATCAATGCCAAAACGTTTATGACGCCGTACAAAGCTTCTTATGCTTAAAGCTTGCTTTTCTTTGGTTTGCGGTAAGCTCAACAACAAAAAACGACTATCGCCACCTGAAAACCGATAAGGTAGCTGATCTTCGTTCATTTCATAGTAGTGAGCTTTACCTAATTCAAGTTCGATAAAGTCAACATTTGGTAGTGTTTGGCAGCAAGTACTTGAGAAACCATCAAAGTAGTCATCAGAAGTAAAGTTTTTAGCAAACAAAGCCGCGGCAAAAGGGTCAGCGCTTTCAGGAAGGTCGGCACTGGCTGCGGACTTCTCCAAAACACTTGCTTCCGTAAATTCGATTTTTTTCTCTCTTTCTTTTTCGAGAGCAGCCTGGACAGCATCAGCGTCATAATCAATATTGCGAACCGTTCCATCAGCATCGACTACTGTATAGTAGCGAGAACCTTCACTACTCGGTCGCCCACCGTCGATTAATAGCTTATCACCATCCACAAATTCCTCAGAGTTAACGCGCGTTGCATCGAAATCGTTAAGTGGTGGCGCCCTACGAATAGCGCCAAGAACCTTAGAGCGCTCTAATCTTTCGGTTTCAATATATTCTTTTTCAAAAGGACTTAAGGAATCACCAACATCACCAAGATATTCATTGTCGGTTACGTTCTGGGATTTTGGACTAACAGGTGGTTCAGGAGGCAGCTCTAACTTTGCTTGCTGCTGAGGCTCTTCAGGTTCTGGCTGTGAGTCGATGACAGGCACATCGGCTTGCTGAGCATCATCTACCTTCTTTGCGGAATATCCACCAAAGCTATCTTGTTCAACACTATAGCGTTCAGCAAGAGCTTCCAAAGAAAAGACACACAAAGCTACAAGCAATACTACAGTCGATCTCGAATAGTTCAGCTTCATATAGACCTAGAATTTTCGGTTAAAAGAAATACCCATTCCAAATACTCGAGATGTAAACTTCACATTCAAGCCCGCATAGGGGTTATAAATTACGTTAGTCAAATTCGTACAGTTCAAATTACAACTTGTATTAGAAGGAATGTAATCATCAGACTGCATATAGAATATGCTTGCACTGATATCGGTTCGTTTATCCCACTTGTAGCCAAACCCGGTACCCCACATTTTCATATCACCAACGGGAAGCGGACCAAAAACATCACGCTCGGCTGGTGAAGTTCGTAACTCTAACCCAAACCTGACATCCAGACGAGAATTAACATGCTTAGTTAAACCGAAACCAAAGTGCCAGGTATCACGTAAGCCAATAGGCAAAGTCAGAGAACGACCTGTGACCAACCCCGACAATAGTCGAGCTGTTGTTAGCATTTCCAGAGTTCTATCAAAGTAAAAAGTCCATTCTTCCCACTGACTCCAATCAGTCCATGTCGCATCCACATTGAGGGTATAATCAGGAGTAAGGCGAACTCTCATACCCGTCTTAAACATCTGAGGGATTTTCAAGTCGAGGTTCACATTCCCGGATTCATAGGGAACACCTCTTGGGAGGCCCAGTATTGCAGCGGTAATCGCACCAATGATTGACGCGTTAAAACCGTTCCAGAAAGCTGTCCACTCATCGGTATAGTCCATGAAGAACGTACCTTTAAGCTCCATATCTGCTTCGCTGTAATAGGTTGCTCCCCACGAGAACCAATCTGTCGGCTCCCACAACACACCAAGATTATATGTTGGCGACAAGGTTTGCTGCATATCCATATCGATACGCCCGATATCGTCCCATGGCCCAATATTTCCTTGGCACATAGATAAGAAAGGCTGCAGAGGGTCTCGACGCTGACCGATAGGCTTATCGAACTCACAAGCAAATGCATCCTGAAGTATTTCAACAACCGCAATCAACAAGTTAGGTGCACGGTTATGCTGCGCTATATAGAATCCTTGATGACTAAACTGAATGCCCATGCCAACAGACCATTCATCATTAATCTCGTACCCAACAGCCGGAGAAAAGTAAGTAAAACGCTGAATTGCTGCTTCTTTACCCAAAAATCGACCAGGGTCTTCCAGCTCTTTGTACAAAGCTAAAGCGGAGTGGATATAATTTTTATTTGCAAAAGTAAACTTTGAACCAGGAGGGTTTACCGAAAAGCCAATCTGCGGAGGTAGTATCGTTGGGCCATTCCACACCCATTGCTGCAAACCAAAGCCAGGTAGATATAAAGAAAGCCTGTTAGTATGGCTCTTACCTCGACCATCGCCTCCTACTACAGGGTCTCTCGGTACGGTAGGGTCATAGGTATTAAAGCCTGTACCATCTAAACCAAACAACTGATAGTCATCAGGGGCAGTAAATACGGCATCAAGATCCAAACCAATTAATAACTGATCAACCTCAAAGTGACGCTCTTTGAGTCGGGTAAGCTGAGCGGGGTTATGGTAAACCGCTGAAACACCAGGATTTACGTCAGCCTGCATCGCATTACCCAAGGAAAGAGCCTTAGTATCAATCGTAATGCCGTTCGCTAGCTGAGCTACAACTTGGGGAGGGAAAGCAAACGTAGCAATCAATACGACCACCAGCAGTTTCTTTACTTTCCAATGCAATGATTTCACCAATTAATTCCTTTTCCCATTACTATTCTAAAGATTAAACAAGTGCGCTCGAGAGCAAAGCAGTCATCACCTTACTCCTGACACATGATTACCAGTTGAAAGCACCTATATTAATTGGATAAGAGATCCCCATACTTAAGTCAGACGCATCTTCAGTAAGCCCAAAGCCAAAGCTAACGTTTGTAATCGTCTTAGGGTCAACACGAATACCCAGTGAGAAGTTCATCGAACCACTCACCGAGTCAGGCGAAACTGCCGTCCCCGAACCAACGAAAGTTAATTTAGTTTCAGTACTATAACCAACCTGGGTCGATATACTTAAAGAGGTGTCATAAGAAAGAGAGTAAGAAAAGCCCCCTGAGAAAGAATAGCTCTGCCCTTGGTGAACAGTCTTGAGGAGATTCCCGCCTCGAGGTTGGTTCAAACCACTTTGCTCAAAGGAGTAGCTGGAACTCAGCGAGCCAAACAATACAACTGGGTCCAATACCTTCGATACACTTAAACCCGTTGAAACAGAGTAAGTACCACTACCCGTAGACAAGCGCTCATTAGGGTTAATTTCATAAGGACTGACACCTGTTTTAGTACTTAAGGTAGTACTTAGGGTGACTGTCGCCTTACCTGGTACATAAGCAAAAGGCTGCCAACGCAAACCGAAACTCACATCCCCCCACTCCGTTGCAGATAGTGAGTTCTGAGTATCGTAGCGTGAAGATAAAGGTATCCGGGCATTTAGAGTAAGGTTATTCAGAACTCCGTAGTCAAAGCTAAAGGAGTTTGTAAAGGAATGTGTTCCAGAGGGGTTTACGTCCAGATTTCTAACCACGCCATTCTGAACATCCAAGGCAATTCTCGAATCAGAGATATAAGAGTAATCCAGAGAATAGCTTAAAGACTTTCCACCCGCTTTGAGCAAGGAATAGTTTTTCTCAGCCGCCTGGAAAACCTCTTCCAATTGCTTGGTAGAGTCCTCATCATCTGACTGTCTGGCTAAGGCATCTCGCGCCTTATCAACATTACTTTCTTCAGCACTAATATCCGAAACAAACAGCACGGTTGATGCCAGTAGCACGCATCTAATGACCCAAGAGTTCATTACCTATTCCTTCTATCTTTATAGTTTGTGTCAGTGACTCTTACACGCAGTAACAACTAACCACTTTCCTAATACGAGCAATGCTGCTCACATTTCTTACACGACATATACTTATTCAAAAACTAGTTTCGACGATAATGTAAAAACTTCGTACCATTATCGAAAGTAGTATTCCCAAACTCATCTGTCTGGTTTTTACGGCGCTCTATCTCGTTATTCAATAAATACCGCAAATTATCTTTGTAGTCCGGAGTATAATCAAAAGCCTGCAAAGACAATGTCTGATCATCAATAAAGCGTAAGTCTTCTTCTCTTAACTCAAGCCCATCAATTGGTTTTGTATTCCCTGGAAAGATAACGAACAATACATTTTGATCCCACTTTTCTTTAAAGCGTTCGAGAGTAAAGGTTATATTTCCTTTGGAAGGGTCAGCAATAAAAACACGCCCATCCTTGATTGTCTTAACAACCACGAAATGCTTAAAGCCTGCGTAATGTATTGGCACGATAGCTGGATGATCCAGCTCAATCAAATCCTTTAACTCAGCCTTGAAGCCCCCAGCCGGAAAGCCCAGCGCGGTTACCAAACGCTTCATATCCAGCATTGAAAAGCCTCGACGCTCAACGATTCGCTCATTTTCACCGTAGTGAAGCAAACCTTCCATCACCTGGCGTTCTTGAAAGTTGCGCCCAAGATAATGCTGCAATACAGTCGTTAATGCTGCAGATCCACAGCTATAGTCATACGCCTGCCTAACAATATTACGGTATAAAACGCTAGATAAAGGTTCGACAACAGCTCTTTCTCGAACAAACGATTCACCCTCATTTAGGGCGACAGTATAATGCACGATCCCATTCGGCTGAGGTTCGATATCTTTAAATTGATGCACCAGATTCAAAAGAAGTATTGATGCTGTTGTTACAAGAACCATATTTCCATTTGCCTTAGGTTTCCGTTAAGTTTTTCCGCTTTCTATGCCGAAAAAATTATTACGTAAAGATACATTAATTACTTGAAAGGGAAAGATAACCAGTGCTCAAAATATGCTGAGACTAACCGGAACACCAATGATAATGCTCATTCTCT
>NZ_LWFE01001279.1:0-840 GCF_001635675.1 Oleiphilus sp. HI0061
CGGCAGGCCGCGGTAAGTCAGCGATACATGGAAAAACCAGATTGAACTGTGATTCTGGTAATGACCTTACTTCACTCACACGCTTCTCCTTTCACTTTCGCAGCTAGGTTTAGGCACTAACAATACACTTGCCTGACAAGCAACTCCTTCCTCACGCCCTGCAAAACCAAGGCGCTCTGTAGTCGTTGCTTTAACACTCACCAGCTCAGGAGAAACCTGTAAGTCCTGAGCAATATTTTCCTGCATCTTTCCTATATGCGGCGCCATCTTAGGAGCTTGAGCAATAATAACGCTATCGATATTGGAAACTACAAAACCTTTTTCTGAAATCAAGTGGTTTACTGCAGACAACAGTTCTCGACTATTTGCCCCTTTCCACTTTTCATCAGTATCAGGAAAGTGCTTACCGATATCACCTAAGGCCAAAGCACCTAACATTGCATCCATAATCGCGTGAATCAGCACATCCCCGTCGGAATGCGCAATAAAAGATTTGTGATGGGGAATTTTGACGCCTCCCAGGATAATTTCTTCACCCTCGCAAAATGCGTGCACGTCATAACCGTTCCCGATTCTCGGAAAGCTATTCATTTTTTCACCTCGTCCCAGCTGCGTCCGCGCAGCCAAGGTATCTGCAGCCAAACGTAAATCGTGCGGCCGCGTAATTTTGATATTGTCATCTGAGCCTTCAACTAGGCAGGGCGCCCCACCCATATGCTCTATTGCTGACGACTCATCGGTCACCGTAAGCAATAGAGCATATGGGTGGGGCGCCCTGCCTAGTTGAAGGCTCAGATGACAATATCAAAATTACGCGGCCGCACGATTTACGTTTGGCTG
>NZ_LWFE01001280.1:0-906 GCF_001635675.1 Oleiphilus sp. HI0061
ATATCGCGCTACCTCTTGAACGAAAAATACAGGGTTGTAGTGTTTTAAGGCCGCGGTCATTAATACAGTAAAAGCGATGATTAAAAAATAACAATCTACGTCAAGCCTTTACCCTAACAGCCCTAAAAATGATAGGATAGCGCAAATTTTTCTAATCTATTTAGTCAGAGATCAGCGCTGTGCCAATTCAAAAACCAAGCATTAAACCAAATAACCCAAACTTTTCATCAGGGCCTTGTAGTAAAAGGCCTGGTTATGACGTTAACCAGCTCCAATTAGATACCTTAGGTCGATCTCATCGCGCCAAGATTGGTAAGACAGCATTGGAAGCATGCTGTACTGAAACGGCGCGTTTATTGGGTTTGCCTGAAGGTTATCGAGTGGGTGTAGTACCGGGTTCTGATACCGGAGCAATGGAAATGGCGATGTGGTCGATGCTCGGTGCTCGTCCTGTCGATGTTTTTGCGTGGGAATCCTTCGGTAAAGGCTGGATAACCGACATTACAAAACAGCTGAAGTTGGATGATGTTTCTCTCTACGAAGCGGACTACGGTAAACTCCCTGATTTTTCTCAAGCTTCTTCTTCTCACGATATTGTATTTACCTGGAATGGCACGACTTCGGGTGTCAAAGTTGAAGACGCCAACTGGATAGCTGACGATCGTGAAGGTTTGACGATTTGTGATGCAACCTCGGCAGTGTTTGCCATGGATATGCCCTGGGAAAAACTGGACGTAATCACATTTAGCTGGCAGAAAGTACTTGGCGGTGAAGGTGCTCACGGCATGCTGATACTTAGCCCTCGAGCTGTCGAGCGCTTGGAAAGCTATACGCCACCTTGGCCAATGCCCAAATTATTCCGTATGACCAAGGCAGGGAAGTTGGTTGAAGGTATTTTTAAAGGTT
>NZ_LWFE01001281.1:0-4148 GCF_001635675.1 Oleiphilus sp. HI0061
GCAACACCGTGCTGACCTGCACCTGTCTCAGCAATCACTCTTGGCTTACCTAAGTACTTAGCTAATAGTGCCTGACCGATGGTATTATTTACTTTGTGCGCGCCGGTATGATTAAGGTCCTCTCGCTTAAGGTAGATCTTTGCACCGCCCACTTCTCTAGTCAGACGTTCGGCAAAATAAAGCGGTGAAGGCCGACCCACATAGTCAGCCATATCCTTATCAAACTCTTTACAGAACTCAGGGTCATCTTTGAGAGAAAGGTATTTCTTCTCAAGGTCTTCAAGCGATGACATCAAAGTCTCTGAAACAAATCGACCACCATAAGGGCCAAAATGCCCTTTATTATCAGGAAGTTGAGCTAACAATTCTTCAGTAATTCGTGTATTCGCTGGCACTCGACACCTCATCTACAAAACTTGAAACTTTAGAGTGGTCTTTCACACCCTTACGTAATTCTACACCGCCACTTACATCTACCGCATAGGGGCGCACCTGTTTAACAGCAGCGCGCACATTCGAGGCGTTTAAGCCCCCGGCAAGAATAAGTGGTTTAGTGGTATTTTTTGGAATAATTGACCATTCAAAGGCCTCTCCTGTTCCACCAGGAACACCTTTTTTATAAGTATCTAGCAATAAGCCTAAGGCACTAGAGTAATGTTTATCGGCCTCTAGAATATCTTGCTCGCACTGAACACGCACGGCTTTAATATAAGGACGATCAAAGCTTGAACAAAAATCTTCGTTTTCATCGCCGTGAAACTGAATAAGGCTTAGCGAGGCTAGGTTAGAAACCTCTTTCACATAAGACTTAGAAGCATTAACAAATAAACCTACAGCAGAAACAAAAGGTGGAAGTTTAGCAATAATATCGCAAGCAAGTTCAGGAGAAACATAACGCGGACTCGGTTCATAAAAAACAAAACCAAGCGCATCAGCACCGGCGTTCACGGCACCCAAGGCATCACTTAAAGATGTTATACCACAAATTTTTGTTCTAGTGCGCACTTTGTCTTGCACAACCCTTTAGCTAAAAATAAATATGCGTCAGCATTATATCGATTTGCTAGACTGCATAATAGTGAAAAATAGTTGAGGCGCTGCTCGCTTCCTAAAACACAGGGCCAGACCATACATACTACAATGCTTAACTAGTCGAGCCTATGAGAAATACGCCACAGATCTGCATCATTGTCCATGCTTCCCGATGCACTTGCAATCATTGAGCGAATTATCGACGGCGCTCCTTGAGATACAGGCACACCAAAATGGGAGGGGTAATCGACATGCGTTAAGAACAAACCATTTGGCTGCGCAGTCACTCCCCCCTTAGTCCGGTCTCGTGCTTCGAGCACCCCGGCACACCAATCTACTGGTTTTCTCTGCTTACCTATTTCCATCAAAACACCAGCAATGTTACGAACCATGTGATGCAAAAATGCATTTCCCTTAATATCAATAACTAAAATATCGCCGAAGCGTTGAACATTAATAAATTCGACAAACCGAAACGGCGTTCTTGACTGGCAGCCTACAGCCCTGAACGAGCTAAAGTCATGCTCACCCACCAAACATTGAGCTGCCTGGTGCATCTTTATTTCATCTAAGGGGTCATGACACCAAGTCATTTCATTATGGAAGATTGAAGGCCTGACCGGGTGATTGTATATCACATAATGATAGCGCCTACTGGTAGCAGAAAATCGCGCATGAAACTCAGAGTCAACACAGCCAGCCCATGAAACACTGATATCTTTTGGTAGGTTTGAGTTGCTACCAAAAACCCACGCTCTTTCACTACGCTGCACTTCGGTGTCAAAATGAACAACCTGATGAGCACCGTGCACACCCTTATCGGTTCTGCCCGCGCAAACAAGCTCTATGGACTGATTGGCGACACTTGATACAGCCTCTTGTAAGTATTTTTGAACGGTAGGTAAGCCACTCTTTTGAGACTGCCACCCGTGATAAGCACTACCATTATATGACAAGCATAACGCAACACGGCCAGTAACGATTTCGTTACCGGCCGTGTCATTCGAAAGATGACCAGAACTCATTTGAGAGTCAACTCAGGTCGTCTAATTAAGACAAGTTTCATCCAAAAACTACCACTGCAAAATAATTAGTCCAATGAACTTAGCAATTCAGCCGCCTCTGCTTGCTGCTCAGAACTGCCTTCTTTAGTTACTTCTTCTAGTATATCTTTGGCGCCCTCGATATCACCCATATCGATATACGCTCGTGCCAAGTCAAGCTTGGTAGACGCTTCATCAGTACCTTCAAGGAAGTCAAACTCGCTTGCATCACCAAGGTCTTCATCAAACGACTGATCTGCATTCATCTTATCTGAAGCTTGCTCAAGAATATCATCGCTGATAACCGGCTTTTCGGCACCTAATGTTGCGTCAGACTCTAAATCTCCTTCTCCGCCCTGAGCTAATGATTCAACGATGGCTGAATCACTTAAATCTGAAGGCAGCTGAATCTCGGTTTCTTGCTCAAGCTCGCCGCTTAAATCTATGTCATCAAGATCCACGTCAAGAATCGCATCATCAAACTCACCAGAGTCTGACAACTCATCAGTAATCTCATCTACAGTTTCGTCTAGCACATCACTAGGCTCTAGAAGCGAGTCATCCAAGTCAGCAGTTAATTCTGCATCGAGTGATTCATCAATACCTAGATCATGCTCTTCATCTAGTTCAACACTGTCAAAGTCAAAAGATTGTGGTTCTTCCTCAAGCGCTTCAGCTTCAGCCTCAATAGACGCTTCAACCTCGCGTTTTGAGGCCTCAACCTCTTCCATCTCGCGATCTAGCTCAAGCTCATGTTCTTTATCTTCTAGCGACACCAACTGCTCATCCAGCATATCTCCGCGGATAGCGCTCGCTTGATCTAAGGCTTCAGAATCCTGAATTGCTTCTAATTCGCTATACTGGCGGTTAAATGCTTCAGTATCACCACTTTGCTTATATACTTCCAGCAACTTCAAGCGCAAGTCTGTTCTAACAGGTTCTTCTGAAATTGCACTTTCAAGAACTGCTGCAGCCTGATCCAGTCTGCCATAGGCAATGTAAACATCAACTTCAGCGATTACATCCTCATTTTCCTCGCCAGAGACGGCAGGCTCTTCTTCAGCAAATAAGTCTTCATCTATGTATTCGTCATCATCTTCAAGAGGGCTATCTAAAGATTCAACTTGCATGCCGTCTTCTTCAGCATCCTGATAATCGTCTTCCGACGATAGCGCATCTTCGCCCTCTTCTTCATATTCAATTTCGTCACTATCGTGCATTGCCTGAAACTCTTGCTCACGCTTAGCGTTATTACGCGAAACCAACCAGAGGACAAACACAACCAGCACAACAACTAGAACAGCAATTGATAAGTAGAGAGGATTACCAACGATCACTTCGATAATGTTCTGCTCAGCCTTAGCTGGCTTGCTTACAGGCATTTCAATAGACTTAGCCTTTTCAACTGCTGGCGATTTCTCAGCAGGTTTCATGCTCTCGGCCTGACCTGCTTGCTCAGTCTTTGGCATCGCTGCAATTTGCTCAGTACTTTCCTTAGCTTCAGCCATAGCGTCTTTTGCGGCTACCGTCTGATCAGAAGCCTCAGCAGCATTTTCAGCAACTGCGTCAGGCATTGCCATCAGCTTATCAGCCTCAGATAGCTCCTCAGTTTCCTGCGCAGCCTTCGCTTCCGCTAGCTCATTGACTCGCATTTGCGTCTGAATATTTGCTAGCTGATCATTCTTTAATGTAAGGAGTCTTTGCAAGGTTTGTAGCTGTTCTTCTAAGTCAGAAACACGACTATTTAACTCTTTATTCTCGATACTCGCTTTATCCAATTTTTCTAGCGTAATCGCTAGCTTCGGATCAGTCTCTTTACCGTTACTGCCGCCTGTTGCAGAGCTACCAGAGTTAGCACTGCTAGCACCGTCGTTTGTCTTTTCAGCAACAACAAGCTTGAGTTCATCACCAGCCCGCTTAACTGCTGGCTGATTAACGTCAGTTTTCGGTGCTTGGCTTGAAGCTACCGACTTCGAGCGTTTGCCTCTCGCAGACTCGTTCTGCGAAATAACTTCTTCTATTGCCTGATGCGTTGAACGCTGCTTAATCTGCTCAAGGCTGGGCAAACGTAGA